>JAFLUV010000099.1 GCA_022508635.1 Prevotellaceae bacterium | reverse complement strand
CAATCGAAACTTGCAAGTAAGAGGCTTGACGTGAATTCATCGAACTCACGTTAATTAAGAAATTTAATTTATGTTACCTTTCTACCAAATATCCTCCGGAGTGATGGGATTGTCATAGACTTCCTTCGGACACCATTCCAAATAATCGACAAACAACTGCTTGTTCGTATAGTTCTGCACTGTCTTGAAACGCAAGTAGTAGGTCACATCTGGCGACATCCACTCACGCACGATGATACGGCGCGTGGAGGTTGCGCTAAGACGGTTGGTCTCGGTACCGCCAGCATTTGCGACAATGTACTCAGGCCCCTTCATGAAACCATTGTTACGCATCTTCTTGTCTACCTCGGCATTATAGTCATCGTCGTCAGTATCCCTTTCCCAACCGAGCAAGGCATCTTGTCCACCCAGTTGCATGTTCACGGGAATACCCTGAGGTACGAGTGCGTCTTTGCGCGAGCCCCAATATACCTGGCAGATACCACGTGTCCCACTAAAGGTTGACACGCCCATTCGTATCTCGTAAACACCTTCCTTCGGCACAGGAGGCACTGTGATGGTGATGTCGTAAAGACCTTCCGCCAACACCTCATCTGCCTGATAGTTTGGCCAACCTTGGTCACGCCCGTTCAAAAGCATAAAGTTTGTCTCCTTACTATTGACGGTGAGGTTGTCAAAATACTGCTTGTCGGGATCGCTGGAGAAATAGTATCGCGTAAAGTAGCTCATTACACGCATGTCGTTGTTCATTGCCTCGGGCTGCATCTCAAAGGCATCATAGCGCAGTCTTTCCTTTGCGAGTTGGTTGCGCACATGTTCGGTATAGGCAAGAGGCTCATGAATAGGATAAATAATGGAGTTGACAAGCTTGACAATGCCCGAACTCTCGTCTGTCTCAATACGAATACCTTGGTTTTCTTCCGTACACTCCTTTTCATGATAGTCCTCGCGACGACCATTGTTGAGCTTCGGGAAGCGGTTGAGGTAGGGACCACCGCTCTCCAGACTCTCCCAAATACGTAACAGGCGACGCTTCCCCATCGTGGTGTAATGCGCCCATACGGGAATGGTCGGCGATGCATTCTTTATCCTATAGTTGTAGCCTTTCTCGTTGTAGTGCAGAGCAAGCTTGTCAACGGGAATACGCTCCGGCAACAGATGATAGGTGACAAACTGGTTGAGCAGGTTGTTCACGTTTGTATAATGTTCATCCTTGACTGCATCGGGATAGTAGCCTTGGGCATCCACCCAATCTATAATATCCTCTTTCGTGATATCACGACGATCCTTGCCAAGCGTTCTTTCCCAAAACTCATCAGTCTCGGCAAAAAGCGTAAATCCATATTTACGGTGTTCGGGAGCTTCTACATCTACATTCAAAAGATTCCAATGGAACGGCGGGAATGTATTGTTCTTGTAGAGTGTCTCGTAACGCTCATCCTGTACCTGACTCAATGTGTCGGTCAAGCCACAAGCCTCCACCAGCTTTGCCATAATAGTAAGATTACTAGTGAAGTCTGAGGCGAACTTGTGCAACGTGCTACCTAGCGTTTCGTTGCTGGGATTGATGACGTAGCTCACCTGATGAATGTAGCCGTTGATAGCTTCAATGTCACGATTAATCTTCGAGACAGGGCAGATACCATCAATGCTACAGCTGTCCAAGTCCTTCTTGTCGTAGGTCACACTTATTTTGCGGTCTGCCATCGTATTGACGCCAAACTCCTCGTTTGTCTTAGGGAACTCTGCCGTGAGGTACTTCGTCATTTGCTTTGTACCGTCGAGGATACTATTAAGCACCAAGACAGTGCGAATACTATCCTTAGTTCTCTCGTCAGGAAAAGCATCCCAGCTTGCCTCAGGGATGACACCCTTGATGACCAATGAATCCAAGAAAAGCTGAATGGCATCGTTAGTAGGAGCGAAACAGGTGTAATAGCCATAAGCCGTCATGAGCTGATAGACAGTCGTCTCACTCACCGTACTTACCCGCTGTTCTTTTAACAAGCGGACATATTCGCTGTACTGAGAATGGTCTTCGAGATAACTGGCAATGGTGCGCTCCGTAAAGACATAGCGTGCTGAGGTGTCAATCGTTTCCGTACAAGCCGTTGTCATTGCTGCCAATGCGAGGCACAGCAGAAACATACCGCAAAAGATGCGTTTCTTTAGAATTGGAACAAAAAATTTAATACAGGACATAGCTGTTAATTCATTTTCTGTAGATTATCTGTTTATTCACTATAATAATATAATGTACGCCTGATAAGACTCGAACTTACACGCCTCGCGGCACCAGATCCTAAGTCTGGCGTGTCTACCAATTCCACCACAAGCGCATCATATTTATCAACATATTGACCACAAAGTTACACTTTTTAAACTTAATGACAAAAAATAATAATAAAAAAATCCAAGAATGAGGGAAATATGAACTTTTTCTTTGTCCATAGCACATTAAAGTCGTAACCTCACTTACAAAAACAACTGATTTATGAACAAATTCCAACCACAACACACATAAAGAACTCAATGCTCACCATTGGCAGCTATTTGTCGCAACAACTTATAGCCTATTCGCACCTTTGTGGAGGATACCAACGAACAAAGCAACAAAGTCAACTCAAAAAAACACTCGGGTGACTCGACAAGTTCACCCGAGTGAAAAGACAGCCAGTCAACTGGCCTAAAACTCCATGTCCTTTACCTTCTTTTCACCACATATTTTTAATGTAGAAAATTAGGTGTGTATCAAGTAGCGTTCTTTCAAGATAATCGAAAACCTAAATATGTTCTTTCAACCAATCGATGAAGGGGCGGAGAATGCGAGCCGACGGTTCTGCCGTCTTTACCTCAAGCCTGATACTCTCGTCCATTCCGTTCAATACTTCAAACTGGTAGGCGTTGTCTTTCTCAAGATCGGGATAACTGGATACATCCTTTCCATTCAACAAATCGAGCGTCATTTGTATCATTGTCTCCAACTTGTTCAGCCAAGGGCGGATGTCCTCGTAGAACAAGCTGTCGCTCTCCGAAGACGAGGTTGCAAGTGCGTCTAACGTACGACAGGAGGAAAGCAGTGCGGTTAGTTCGCGGCGCAACGGTTCGGGACGAGGTACGCCGGTCTCAACAGATTGCTTATAGTCGTTGACCAGCTGGGCAAGTGCATCTTCGTCGTAATAGCGCAGATAAGGCAGTACATGGCGCAGGGCTTCAGCTTTCTGCTTGCCGACGATGGCAGTGAGGGATGCTGTCCAACTCTGCTGGTTATCGAAGGCAGCATTATTCCACGCATAGTCACCCATACTGAAAAGGGCAATCTTTGAGGCTTCGCCCTGCTGCATAGGATTAGCAATAAGCGTTGTGGTTCCCTTCAAAGCGGGTTCCATACGGGCGTTGTTGGCAATGTGGGTCTCATCGCAGAAATTGGTGTACATGTCCATCGGGAACAGCTTGGTCATATCGTTATCGTTGCAAGGATAGTTCCACCACCAAGCCACTTCGCGTCCCAGCCACTGGCTAACGAGTGAAAGGTCGCGGCTGTTAGGCACCGACCATACATTGGCTCCCGTGATATAGATGTCAATTTTCTTTGGTGTGTTGGAGAGTGACTCAAAGAATCCCTGCGCGCGGTCAGCTGTTGCCCATGAATAGGCATAAAGCTGGGGCACGTATTGCAGGGACTTTACGGTGTCTGCTGGCTGTGCAGATGGATTGTTGTTCCATCGCTCGTCGATACTGTTTTGCAGTTGCGTGAGGCGATCGGCCCCAAGCATCTGGGTGGGACGGTCGTAAGGCACGCCCACATCGTCTACAAAGACACCAAACTGGCGCACGCCCAAATCGTACATACTTTGGAACTTCGTCATG
The DNA here is from genome assembly GCA_022508635.1 of Prevotellaceae bacterium. Taxonomy (GTDB): domain Bacteria; phylum Bacteroidota; class Bacteroidia; order Bacteroidales; family Bacteroidaceae; genus Physcousia. The sequence goes on along the minus strand of JAFLUV010000099.1, from coordinate 4,901 downwards.
ATGCGGTCAATGACATCCGTACTTTCCTTGTTGACAAAGGCGTTGCCTGGATGAATGGCCCAGATGAAGTTCACCTTCGAGGCGTGAGCCACGCTCACTATATCGCGCAACATGTCTTGGTTCAGATAGCCGATTCTCTGTTGTTCCGGCGTAATGGAGGTGGGATAGGGATCACCCCAATAGCGTGTGTGATAGGGATCGCTCTTTGCCCCATACATATAGGTGTTCATCTTATAGCGAGCCATAAAGCGGAAAAGGTCTTTCGTCACTTCAGCATTGTAAGGCACGCCATAGTAACCCTCGATGACACCGCGAGAACGAAGATCGGCATAATCGTAAAAATGCACGCAAGGCAGGTTTTTTGTGCCATGGTCAAGCATCTGCTCAATAGTAGCCAATCCGTAGAACACGGCATCCGTGTGCTCACCTACAACAAGCAGTTGGGCACGCCCCTTCTTGTCTGCAGTCATGCTAACGATGTGTCGGTCATATTTCGGTTGCTGGAAAACGCTGCGATCAAGTCCCTGACGATCAACTTCATTGTCTGCAAATTTGCCAGACCCGTTGATGCCCAGCAACAGATTGGTCTTTCCATTGGCCACCCGCTGAGACACGGAAACCGACAATCCTCGGTCAGTCAGTACCTGACGGGCACGATCCACGGTAATCTCGTCGATACCCGGTTCAGCAACAATGTTTACACGCTCCGTGAACTTTGCCTCACCTTTTGTCAGTTGCTGCGTCTGCGGAATGGGATAAATCACATAGCGTTGCTGTGCCCAAGCCGCAACGCTGGCCATCCAAAAGACGAGGGGCAGAAAGAAGAATTGCTTCATCACTTTTATATATAATATTGTAAATAATCGGTATCTTTTGCTGACAAATATAAAAAATTGGAATGCATTTATTGGAGAACTTTACGACGAGTGATTTTGGAGTTTACCTGATTCATTCAGATTATTCTGTTTTATGCTAATATAGGTAGAGACAAAGACACAACATTTGAGGCCAAAAGTTAAGGTTTTTTGAGAAGAAGATTCAATGCTACTCTGGATATTGTATTCTGGTGTGATAGACAGTACGGAGACGGGCACAGAGAACTTCCTTTACCTCTTTGATTTCGCGGAAAGTGATGGCACACTCATTAAAGCTACCGTCGGCAACCTGTGCGTTTATTATCTTCTCTACCATCTGATTGATACTTTCTTCGGTATATTCAGGCAGACTACGCGACGCTGCTTCTACAGCATCCGCCATCATCAGAATTGCCTGCTCCAGCGTCTGCGGCTTGGGGCCCGGATAGGTGAAAGGAGTTGCATCTAACTCCGTCCCTGCCGGAAGATTCTCCTTTGCCTTGACGTAAAAATAGCGAGTCAGACTACGACCATGATGTGTAGCAATGAATTCTTTCACGACTGCTGGCAGTTTGTATTTGTCTGCTAAGCGTAAGCCCTTTTCTACATGCTGCTTAATAATCTGCGCACTACGCTCGTAGGGCAAACCGTCATGCGGATTTTTGCCATTCTGATTCTCTGTAAAGAAGACTGCATTCTCAAGTTTTCCGATATCATGATACAATGCTGCTGTACGGACAAGCTGTGCTTTGGCTCCTATCCTGTTAGCAGCCTCTGCCGCAAGGTTTGCCACCTGCATACTGTGGTTAAAAGTACCATTGGCTTCCTCTGAAAGACGACGCAACAAAGGGTTGTTAACATTCTGTAACTCAACAAGCGTCACGATAGAGGTAAAGCCGAAGATACGCTCAATGGGAATGAGCAAAAGATAGACAAGCATAGTGAGTACCCCGGCTACTGTCAAATAAACGTATGGCCAGTAACTCAATTCCTGGCTGCCATTAGCTGTGCCTCGCACGAACTCCATACAGAGATATGTGATCAGGGTAGCCAAAGTAACAAAAATTGTGGTGCGGAAAAGTTCGTAGCGCTGCGAGAGCTCTCTCAGGGAGTAGATAGCGACAAGGCCTGCTACAATCTGTGTCACGATAAAAGTGAAAGGCTGCGTGAGTGCGACGGCAGACACCAGCACGGTAATGACATGTGTGATGAATGCCGAGCGTGAGTCCAGGAAAATGCGCAGCAGAATAGGTAGCACACAATAGGGCATCACATATACACTCGCCCACATGTGCGACATGATGATATAAGTAATAATGGGGAAAAAGAGGAAGAGACTCATAACGAGAAGAACCGTGCGTAAACTATCAAGATAGTCACTACGGAACTGCTGGAAGTACATTAGCAGTAGCACGACGAAGATGGCGGCGTAGACAATTTGCCCGCCCATGCGGGAGAGCATCTCGCTGGTGCTGAGTTTGTGCTCTCGCTGGTGCTGTTCCCAGGATTGTAAGATATCCACCACATTGTCATCCACTGTCTGTCCTTTGTGCACAACCTCCTGACCTTTCTGCACGACACCCATCGTGCGTATCAGCCGCCCATCCACCTCCTGTCGCTGCTGTTCACTTTTCGCAGCATCATAGGTAAGATTGGGATGCACGTACTTCATTAGGTCAAGACCGTGAAGGCGACTATGGCTGTAGCGTGCACTGTCTTCTTCCGAGACAAGGTACTCGTAGGCAGTCTTCTCGCTGTACAGCAAAGAATAGTTGCACACGACAGACTCTCTACCATGGTAAATGCGTACCCTTTGCGGTTTGTCGGTATCAAATTTGACAGCATCCTCGCCCGAGAGAATGCCTGTAGAATAGATGTGCTGCAATTTCTCCAGCAGATGAGGCAGGAAATAATGAGGCGTACCCAGACGGGACAGCGCACTAAACTCCTGGCGGAGCGCCTGTAACTGCTCCTTTTGGATGTCCTCGTCCAGACGGAGGTAGGGTTCGTAAAACTGCCGCAGGCTGTCCTGCTCGCGTGCGATGCGTTCTGCCGGTTTCAGGATTGGGAAGCTGTCCTGCGCAATAAAGTCAGCATCGTCCCAAGGTTTTCCCTTTTGATAATTGTAAGATGTAGAAATGCCTCCGCGCGGCATGAAAGCTACCAAGATGCCAGTGGCAACAATGCAAAACAAGACGCGGAAGAAGTATTCTCTGCCACTTAATTTGTGCTTATGATTGTATCTGCTCATCGTGTTATGAGTTCAACGTTTGTGTTTTTGTCGCAAAGATATAAAATAATCTCTATTCCTAAGCCCTAATCCAAAACTTTTTCGTACTTTTGCGGGGAATTGCAAACCAAGAACTAAGAACTTATGAACTCTGGACAAAGAAAAGTACGCGTGCGTTTTGCCCCCAGTCCTACGGGTCCCTTGCACATTGGCGGGGTGCGTACAGCTCTCTATAATTATTTGTTTGCCCGTCAACACGGCGGCGACATGATTTTCCGTATTGAAGATACTGACTCGGGACGCTTCGTTCCTGGAGCCGAAGAGTATATCATCGAGTCATTCCGCTGGCTTGGTATTAAGTTTGACGAAGGCGTGAGCTTCGGCGGCAACCACGGGCCATACCGTCAGAGTGAACGTCGTGATATATATAAAAGGTACGTGCGCGAACTTCTGGATCGCGGAAAAGCCTACATTGCCTTTGACACTCCGGAAGAACTCGATGCCAAGCGTGCTGAAATCGAGAACTTTCAATATGATGCAAGCACACGCCTCGGGATGCGTAATTCGCTGACAATGTCAAAAGAAGAAGTCGATGCCCTTATTACAGAAGGCAAGCAGTATGTTGTCCGCTTTCTCATAGAGCCGGGAAGAGATATCGTGGTCGACGACATTATCCGCGGCGAAGTTCGCATCAACAGTAGCATTCTCGACGATAAGGTACTCTACAAGAGTGCTGACGAATTACCCACCTACCACCTTGCCAATATCGTAGATGACCATCTGATGGAGGTGACGCACGTCATCCGAGGCGAAGAATGGCTGCCGAGTGCACCACTCCACGTCCTGCTCTACGAGGCTTTCGGATGGGCAGATACCATGCCGCGCTTTGCACACCTGCCACTACTGCTTAAACCTGTCGGTAACGGCAAGCTCAGTAAGCGCGACGGCGACAAGCTTGGCTTCCCCGTTTTTCCCCTTGAATGGCACGACCCGAAAAGTGGAGAGGTAAGCAGTGGCTATCGCGAAAAAGGCTATCTGCCCGAAGCCGTCATCAACTTCCTCGCCCTGCTTGGCTGGAACCCCGGCAACGACCAAGAGGTCATGTCGCTCGAAGAAATGGTGCGCCTCTTCGACCTCAGCAAATGCTCGAAGAATGGTGCGAAGTTCGACTATATCAAGGCTGCATGGTTCAACCACCAGTACCTGCTCCGACAATCCGATGAAGCCTGGGTTCCCGCATTCGACCAAGTACTCCGCGAGCAAGGCATCACGGCAACACCCCGACAGGAAGCTGAAGTCGTCCGCATGATGAAGCAAAAGGTCATCGAATACACCGACGGACAAGGGCAGAAACACAAACGCAACATCAGTTTCGTCAGCGACCTTTGGCCCTTGACGCGCTTCTTCTTTGTCGCCCCCGAGACGTTCGACACCGAAGACAAATTCATTCGCAAGAACTGGAAAGAAACCACTGCCCAGGAAATGCAGCAGCTTTCCGACATACTCTCCGGGATAGAAGACTTCACCGTCGAAGGTCAAAAGACAGCCGTCGATGCCTGGTCGGCTCAGACGGGCATCAAGCCGTGGAATGCTTGGCGTATCTGCCTCGTGGGTGAAGGACAAGGCCCCGACATGTACGAACTGGCAGCCTTCCTTGGCAAGGAGGAAACCCTTCGCCGCATGAAGCACGCCATCGAGACCCTCGGCTAAAAGAAAATTCACGTTAATCTACATTGTTGGCTATCATTAAGCCTTGTTATAGAAACCTATGTACCTGACATAAACAATGTAAAGAAAAACGTAATGGATGCCTTACG
>JAFLUV010000098.1:2962-8824 GCA_022508635.1 Prevotellaceae bacterium | reverse complement strand
TTTCCAACTGCTCACAATTTTCGATTCCTATATATTTCAAGGCATCGTATAGCCGGAAATAGTCTTGAGAAAACGGCTCGCCCACAAAGCCAAGAGATATTAGCTGAGGGCAATTACGGATGTTCAAACTTTCTAAAGCATGTAAGTTGCCGAGACCTGGTATTTCCTTCAACTTGTCACAGTCAAAGATTTCTATATATTTCAAGGCACTAAAATACTGTAGGCCTGCTAAGTTGACAATAGAAGAGTTGGATATATCCATAAACGTAAATTCTTGAATTTCCCAATTCGAAAGAATACCGTCTTTACCACAATTCAGGCTTAACAAGTACTCACGGAACACCTCATCAGGGAAATTCTCCTCGTTAATCTCAACGTCTGCCAAAACACTCAGCGGCAAAAGCAGGAAAACTCCTGCAAACATACTCTTAAATAATTTTCTATACATTATATATAATATTAGGGTTTCTGTTATTTTTCATTCACTTATGAAAACGAAAAAAGGCGTTAACCATTCTGTGCTTATTCTCAAGATTGGTTACCGCCAAGTGACCATGCAACATAAACAAGCAAGAACAGTCCACGCCCGTTAGACGTGAACTTCCTGAACTGCTTGCTCTCATGTTGCGAATATTGGCGGTATTCATCTTGAGAGAGACAAGAGCAGAAAGCTCTGGTATCTTAAAAAGTACGAACGGGATTCACCACAATTTCCGTTTTCGGTTATGGTTAATTGTTATAAATCACCGTATCGGAAGTGCGGCACGCCGTGCCTGCAAGGCTTCCAGAATCATATAGTACTGTCTGTTTCTTTGTCTGTTGTTTTTAAGGTTCGTTGATCATTCCAGTCTTCTGATGGCCGTTTTGGGTTAAAAAAGTTCCAGCTGAATGTGGCGCGGCCTATGAGGTTGCACGGGAGGTCGTGTGTTCCATCGTTCCTCTTGCGGTGGCAGGAAGTCTAAGTCTTGCAGGAAGTCCAGCTGAATGGCGAAGTCCTCCTTGATGGCATACGTGCCCCATCGTGTGTGGCAGAAAGGCGATTCGTGCCGTCCTGCCTGCTCCCACAGGTAGCGACCAGTGCTACGCCGTATCTCGTCGTAGTCGATGTCCGATGCAAAAAGGTCGGCGTGCCTGTTGTAGATGAGACGCGCAATGTTCTTGACGCGCAGTCCTTCACGGCTGTGATCAAGCAGTATTTCTACGATGTCCCTATGGTAAATGTTATTCATGCTTTCCTTATCGCGGCAGGTTGAAGGCGATTGTCATCTCCTTCATCTGTGCTTGGCTCATTCCTTCTGGCTCAAACCCCATTGCTTTTGCATTAACATATATCTTGGCACTCTTTGACAGGACGTCAATCTGGTCAAAGGCATCCATCACGTCCAGCCCCTTGGCAAAGACACCGTGCTTCTCCCATAGGACGACATCATAGTCCTCCAGCTCGCGTAGCGTAGCCTCTGCCAGTTCATTGGAACCAGGCAAGACATAAGGTACGACGCCAAGTCCCAGCGGACAGAATGCTTTCGTTTCGGGTATCATGGACCAAAGGATGTCTGTCAATACGTCTTTCCCTAAGAATCTTTTGTTGTGGCTCATGGCAACAAGTTCAATCGGGTGGGTATGTACGGTCGCCTTGTAGGGTGATCCGTTTTCTACGAGGCGAGCATGTACGGCAAGATGCGAAGGCAGTTCGCTTGTGGGCATGACTTCTTCGTCGGCAATGATGGCGTAAGAGGCACAGTCGTCAAGGATGCGAATGATGGAGCCGTTCTGCATGGGACGGCGTGCAAGGTCACGCATGCGCTTCCCTGTGCCCTTGCAATAGAAGTAGCAGCCTTTCAGTGCAGGCAACGTGATACCTATTTGCCTTACTTCGCTGATGGCAGGCAGGCTGCGAACGTCATCGTCTATGAGATCGGTCACGTTGACCGTGATGTTGCCTCCGTTGCGTTCGGCCCATCCGTTCTGCCATAAGTATCCTGCTACTTCGGCAATCTTTTCCACCTCGGCTTTCAGTGCCTCACGGTTGTCTAATATACTTTTCATGTCAGTTGTCGGTTTATGTCAATTGTGGCAGGAAACAGGAGACTATCAGCACGATGATGCCGCAAGTCAGTACAGCGATAGTCTTAGTGGAACAGCCCTTCCATTCTTTGAGGATGATGCCCCACACGTTGGAAAAGACCACATTGAGTGCCATAAGGATGCAGAAGGAAAGGATGTCCATCGGGCTGCCAGTCTCGAAGAACGAGCGTCCCAGCGACAGGCCAAAGAACTGGCTGTACCACAACGCGCCTGCCAGAAGGCAGAATATCAGGTTGTTTCCCCAGACGGCTGTTTTGCCGTAGTCGCTCCACGTATGATTCTTTCTGTTCTGGTAGAGGCAGTAAATGGCATTGGTCACGAAGCCGCCCAGCGTGACGAGAAGCGTGGCAGGCAATGTGCGGAACATCGGGTCGGTCTGGTCGCCGAAGTTGATGTCCTTGCCGAACTCTATACCGACATTAAAGCAGCCGCTCATGAAACCTGCCAGCAGAGCAATGGCAAGTCCCTTGGGGAAGTTGAAGTCCTTCACGGCAGCCTTTTTCTCTTCTTCAGAGAGTGATGCGGACTTCATCGAGCCGGCTATGCCGATGATGGCTATGCCGACAAGCGTGGCTCCGACACCGAGAAGGACTGCAAAGGTAAGTACCTTTAAGGCCTCTAATTCAGGAAAGAAGATATTGAGCAGGACGGGACCCATGATGGTGCCCAGGCCTGCACAGGTGCCGAGGGCTATCGACTGCCCGAGCGCTACTCCGAGATAGCGCATGGAAAGACCAAACGTCAGTCCGCCGATACCCCAGAGCATGCCAAACAGGATGGTCATCCATAGGTTGAACGATGGTGCGTCTGACATAAGTTTCAATAACCCTGGCAGCGATGATTCGCCGGCAGGAACGGCTAATAGTGCGCCCAGCAGTGGCAGCAATAGCCAGGCAAATACGCCTTGTACCAGCCAATACGTCTCCCAGGACCAGTCCCTGACCTTGTTGATGGGGACATAGCTGCTTGACTGGCAAAAGGCACCGATGGCAATGATGACAAGTCCGATAATGATTTCCATTGTGAAGCCCCTTTATCGTTTGCTTGTCACATCCCGTTCATATTGCTGTATGCAAGGAATGTATTCCTCACCGACAGGCACATTGTTCTTCAGGTTGAAGTAGTCATAGACGGCACCGAAAGGCAGCGATTTGGCTTCTTCCATTAATGCGAGGCGTTCGAACAGCTGGTCTTTGTCCTCGTATTCACGTAGCTTCTGTTTCGGTTCGAGCAAAGCCTGCAGGATGCATTTCTGTGTAGCGCGTGTGCCGATGATGTAGGCGCCGATACGGTTGATGGAAGCATCGAAATAGTCGAGTCCCACATGTGCACGGTCGAGGGCATCCGAGCGGACAAGTTCCTTAAAGAGATCGAGCGTCTGGTCGTTCATGATTGTGACGTGGTCACTGTCCCAGCGCACCGGCCGGCTGACATGGAGCATCAGTTCAGGCACGTACATGAGCAATGTTGATACGAAGTCGGATACGTTTTCTGTCTGTTCGTAGTGTCCCGTGTCAAGGGTATACATCTGCTTGCGTGTGGCACAGTATGCGGTGAAAAAGTCGTGCGACCCCACGGTGTAGCTCTCCAGGCCGATACCAAAAAGCTTTGCCTCGAAGCAGTTCTTTACACCATCAAGCTTCTCCTCCATGATTTCATCCAATGAGGCGGCAAGCAGTTCGCGGTATTTCTTGCGCTGTACGGGAACGTCCTTGCTTCCGTCGTGCACCCAAATGTTCATGATGCAGGGGTCGCCCTGTGCCTTGCCCATTGCGTCGGCAATGTGACGGCAGCGCTTTGTGTGCTCTATCCAAAAGTCGCGGATACTCTTGTCTGGGTTAGAGAGCGTGAGGCTGCCGCTTTTGGGATGCGAGAAAGATGTGGAATTGAAATCAAGCTTCATGCCTGTCTCTTTGGCCCACTGTATCCAGCTGTCGAAGTGCTTTGTCTCTACTTGGTCGCGGTCGACGAACTTGCCGCTAAAATCTCCGTATATCTCGTGCAAGTTCAGGCGATGCTGGCCTGCAAGCAGCGTTTTGACGAATTCAATGTCCTGTCTCACCTCGTCAATGTTGCGGGCGCGACCGGGATAGTTGCCGGTTGTCTGTATGCCACCTGAAAGCGCCTCATTCCGTTCGAAGCCCACTACGTCGTCGGTCTGCCAGCAGTGGAGCGATATTTGCTGTTTTTCCAGTTCGGCAATCGCCAGGTCTGTGTTTACTCCGATTGCGGCATAGCGTTCTTTGGCTACCGCATAGGCTTTCTCTATTAATTCCGGTTTCATACGTGTAATTATTATTATAATGTGATGAATTTTTCGTAGGCTTTGTCCCATCCTGCTTTGTCACCCGGTTCGTATGGTACGGGGTTGGTGCTGTCGGCGATGATGCTACGCATCTCCCAAACGTCGTGGACTATGCCCGCAGCCTTGGCCTGAAGCATAATGTTGCCGATGGCTGTACACTCCTGCGGTCCGGCAAACACCTTGATGCCGAGGGCATCGGCCGTGGACTGGTTGAGGTAGCTGTTTTGCGAGCCGCCGCCGATGATGTGGAGCGTATCGATAGCAAAGGGTGAAAAGTCCTTGAGCCATTCGAATACTTGGCGATAGCGGAGAGGGAGCGAATCGAATATGGAGCGGCATACCTGGGCGGGTGTCTCGGGGACGGGCTGTGCGGTGCGCCGGCAGTAGTCGGTGATGGCTTGGAGCATGGAGGCGGGATTGGCAAACACGGCATCGTCGGGATTGATGATGCTGCGGAAGGGTTCCGACTGCATGGCTGCTTTCTGCAGGGACTGGTGTGTGAGGTCTGTCGTATTGCAGGCTGTTTCCTTCCATTCCTTGCGGCAGCGTTCATAGATCCACATGCCGCAGATGTTCTTTAGGAAGCGTGTGGTGCCTTCTATGCCGCCTTCGTTGGTGAAGTTGCGGTCATAGCTTTGGGCGTTGATGATGGGTGCGTTTGTCTCGATGCCCATCAGGCTCCATGTACCGCTGGAGAGGTAGGCGAAGTGCTTGTTGCTTGCGGGAGTTGCAGCTACGGCACTGCCTGTGTCGTGGCCTGCCACTGCTACGACGGGGACGGCTCCAAGTCCCGTCTGTCGTTGTACTTCTGGTGTGAGTGTGCCTATCTGTGTGCCTGGTTGTACCATGCTGCCGAATACATCTCGTGTGAGTCCGATGCTTTGCAGGAGCCGTGGGTCGAGATTGCCTGTGCGTGGGTTGAGGAGCTGAGAGGTGGAGGCGATGGTGTATTCGCATGCGGCCTGGCCTGTGAGCATCCAGTTCAGGGCATCTGGCACGAAGAGAATCTTGCGTGCGTGGCGCAGGCTGCTGTCGCCTGCCTGTTTCATGGCATAGAGTTGGAATAGGGAGTTGAAGTTCATGAACTGTATGCCAGTGATGTCATAGACTTCTTTGCGGGACAGTACGTGGTCGAGGTATTCTTCCATGCGTCCTATGGTGTGTGGGTCACGATATGCCAGGGGATTGCGGAGCAATGCGCCGTCTTCGGCAATGCATGCGAAGTCTACGCCCCAGGTGTCTATGCCGATGCTTGTGATGTTGAGCCGGCGTGTGGCTGCCAGCTTTAGTCCGCGTATTATTTCGTTGTAGATGGCATAGATGTCCCAGTAGAAGTGTCCGCAGGTCTCAATGAGGTTGTTGTCGAAGCGGGTAAGCTCCTCCAACTCCAGCTTGCCGTTTTCTATGGAGCCTGCAATGGTTCGCCCGCTCGTTGCTCCCAGGTCTGCTGCAAAGAAGTATTGCTTCATAAT
>JAFLUV010000098.1:0-2862 GCA_022508635.1 Prevotellaceae bacterium | reverse complement strand
TATTGCTTCATAATATTTGATAGATGCATCCTTTACCTTGCAAATATACGTGTTTTCTTTGAATAAGCGAAATTAACGTTCAAAAGATTTTGCAGAATGTGCCTTTTTGTCTAACTTTGTCCTTAGAAAGTATAAAACACACGAAAATGATGCGTATTACAAAGCCTCTGCTGCTTCTTTGCAGCTCTATTTTTTTTCTTGTGTCTTGCCTTAGTGACCCCGAGACACACCAGCTTGCCCTTGTGACAGGCAATTCCCTGCTTTTTGCTGACCAGACGGAGGACTCCGTGAAGTTCTATACCTTCGACAGTTGGCAGACGACACCCCAGTCGGATTGGATTAGCATAGCGGGAGATTCGAGAGGAGACATTAAATATGACTATTCGAAGCGCTATCTCTGCCGTGTCGACGTGTCGCTCAAGCCGAATACCACGGGACGCACGCGTCAGGGGCGGGTACTCATCGAGTCATACGAGTATTCTTCCTATGCCTTTTTCACACAGCTTGGCATGCTTGATGTGAGGCATCCTGACTATACAGTCAAGGAGTATTTTGACAACTCGACCTTGCTTCCAAAGACCGTCGAGCATGTCTTGATTGACAGCACAGGTTCGGGAGTTGACTCTATCTGCTTTAGGGTGTACAAGGATTGGACGCTGACGTTTGAAGACAGTGCAAAGCCTGATTGGATTGATTGGGGTACAAACACCGGTGAAATCATTGATGAGGAAAAAATCGGTGGCAGACCTGGAAGGAATCGTGTGAATCTCACTCTTGAGCCGAACACAACAGAGAATGAGCGCGAGACAACGCTCCTGCTTACCAGCGGAGAGGTGGTCAATCCTATTACGGTTCGTCAGCTTCCTGTAAAGAAGACGGAATAGTTTTCTGGAATCGTTATGCAGTACGAACTTTTCTGCGATGCGGACTTCCGGCAAGAGTCGCCCTTTATACAGCGTTCTGTCTGTCTGCTCGGGACTTTTCGTACGTCATCTCGCACGTTGTATAAGAAACTTCAGGAGCTTGGAGCGGACGTCAAGCAGGGGCTCAGCCGGAGTCTCCACTATGCCGTGCTCGGCAAGAATGTGCCTGCCGATGCGCAGGAGCATCTGCAACAGCTTGCCTATCATGGCTATCGTCCGCGAGTGCTGAGTGAGGACGACCTCGAAGACATCTTTGCGGGGCACTATAGCCCCTATGTCGTTTCTGCACAGATAGTCAAGGATTTGCGCCTGACGTTGCAGCATTACCTTGACGGGCGCTTCTGTTATGGCGACAGCATGAATCCGCTCTATGTGAAGGAACTCTATCTGGCTCCCGACGTGTCGGGCGATCTTTACCAGATGCTCGGCAACCGGGGTGTCTATGCCAATACCTACATTGACAATACTACTGATGTCCTCGTCATAAGCGACAATTCCTTTCGGCATTTGCAGGAGGGGAAAACTGACGAGTATCTTGCCTATATCGAGAGGCAGTACAACCAGATCCGCTCTCAGACATTCCGCTTCACCATGACTACTGAAGGTGAACTTCTTGCGTGGTTAAATCGTTAGGTTCAGTAAGCACAATTCAGATGCTCGGAACAATCGTCAATACCTGTACAATTCTCATAGGAGGCGCCTTTGGGGCTTTGGTTCGCTCGGGGGTGGGGGAGAAGTACAAAAAAGTACTTTTCGATGGACTTGGCCTCTGCTGTCTCGTGCTTGGCATGAATGCTTCGTTGCCGGGGATGGCGAAGAGCGAATTCCCTGTGCTCTTCATCCTGAGCCTTTCTATAGGAGGCCTGATAGGCACACGGCTTGACCTGGCAGGCAGGCTCGACCGTCTGAATGCGCGTCTCAATGCAAGGTCGGGTAAGGCAAACAACGGTTTGCAGGGACTTGTCACAGGTTGTCTGCTCTACTGCATCGGTACTTTCTCCATCGTCGGACCGGTTCTCTCCGCACTTTCTCCTACGGCAGGCTGGTCTTGGGGTGAACCTGCCAACACCTTTCTCTACACGAATGCCACACTCGACCTCGTTTCTTCTGCCGTCCTCGCGGCTTCCTATGGTTGGATAATGCTCCTTGCCGCACCGATATTGTTCTGCTGGCAGGGGCTGTTCTACGTCGTAGGCTATTGTTGTGGCGATGGCATGCCCGAACCGATGCGGGTAGAACTGAGTATTGTGGGCGGTGTGCTTATCCTTAGTTCCGGTCTTGGCATCCTTGGTATCAAGGACTGCAAAACGGTCAATCTCTTGCCGAGCCTTCTCGTCCCTGTTGTGTTCTATCTCATAAGGGGGCTTTGAAATATGCTTCCGTGTTATTGAAAAGTTTTTTCTGTGAGCCTTTGCGGGAAATCGAAAAAATGTGGTATGAAACTCTTGATTGGTGGACTAAACCACGGGAACGAGGGTGGTAATCATTAAAAACAGCTAAGAATCCAATAATTTTTTACTCTTTACTTATCACATTCCAATTTTTTGTTATATCTTTGCACCGCCTTTTCAGGGCAAATGCCCCGGAGAGATGGTAGAGTGGTCGATTACACCGGTCTTGAAAACCGGCGTGCCGAGAGGCACCGGGGGTTCGAATCCCTCTCTCTCCGCAATAAATACTGATTTTCAGTAAGTTGCAAGAAATGCGCACGAATTTACGCACATTTTAACGTAAATTCGTGCGTTTAGATTGTAGGGTAATTATTATTTTGGTCTTTCAATATGCGAGTGTTTCTTGTCAGAGCGAGGTTGTTGCTTTTGCGAACAAACATTTAAAAGCGGGCCCGGGTCTAATATGCAAAAAGTAGGCTGTTTGTCAGTAATATCTTGCTATATATTCCTGAATCAGAGTAACTCTCCTGTCTTTTGTTATGCCTGAA
>JAFLUV010000097.1 GCA_022508635.1 Prevotellaceae bacterium | reverse complement strand
ATAGAATGCTTGACAGACAATTAATACTCTTTTAATTTCGTCGAACTCACGTTAATATATAGTGAATAATGACTTTCAGTATAATAATCTTAACTGGAAGGTGACGACGGAAAATAACAGGGTAGGCAGTATTTCTCTCTCAAAAATTTGGCACATTGAAAAAATAGGCTTACCTTTGCATCCGCAAAAAGTATAATTAACTGAAACAGCCCCTTATCTGCTTCCCAAGATAAAAAAGTTTCGGCCTTGCAGCCTGAATCTGAATGACGGGAGGAACGGGGGCACAAAACAAGGAGAACAAGAAAATGAAAAAAGATCTTCATCCCGAGAATTACCGCCCCGTGGTGTTTAAGGACATGAGCAACGGTGACATGTTCCTGAGTCGTTCTACTGCCAAGACAACTGATACCGTTGAGTTCGAAGGCGAGACCTATCCCGTGTTCAAGCTGGAAATCAGTAACACCTCTCATCCCTTCTTCACTGGCAAGAGCAAGCTGGTTGACACAGCCGGTCGCGTAGACAAGTTCATGAGCCGCTACGCTCGCACCAAAAAGTAATTCGTCCAGCCTATGTCTCTTTCCGAGGCGAAAGAGAAACGGATGGAATTAGAAAAATAATGATGCCTCGGTTATCAATATATAAGAGGTGCAGAAGCATTTGGCTGTCTGCGCCTCTTATCCTTTTATTTCCCATCGCTGCCAGCAGCAACTTCACTAAAAACTGAAAGCTATGAAGCTACTGACTTTTTTCCTGCTTCTCCTTGCATGTCCAATGCTGAATGCCCAGACACACATTCGCGACATTTATGCCGCTGCACCCGACAGCATCTTCCCGCTTCTGACGAAGAACAATCGTCTGGATCAGATTGACTTCCGCGAGAACAATATGCAGGCCATTGTGAAAAACCGTTTCGACGACCATTCCGAACTGCTTGTCCTTAATGACAAATACCTGCGACTGCGCCTCTCCGAACGTTGCATCGTAGAGATGCGCCTGCTTCCCGATAGCACCTTCTGCATGGTGCAGACCTATAATGCACCAGCTCCTGACAGCCATATCCGCTTCTTCAACTCAACTTGGCAGCAGTTGCCCCGAACCATGGAAAAGCCTGCCGTCGAAAACTTCCTTAGCGAGGACATCGATACTGACATACGGCTTGCATTGCAGGCTCTGCCTCTCATCAAGGCTTCTCTTTCCGAGAATGACGATAGCATCACCTTCGAACTGCAAACTGCCGAGCTGACACGCGAACAACGACAAAAAGCCGAGGGAAAGACACATCCCGTAGTTCAGGAACTATAGGCTTCAGCGAACTATTGCAGACGTGAAAGATGCAAAAGACGCGTATTGCTTGCATATTTTGCAGCAGATGCATAGTCTTACCGCAGGAAACTGAATACTAACACTTTACACATATAAAAATGAAAATCAAACTATTTACTCTGGCAGCACTCATGCTGACGTTTTTCAGCAGCTGTTCTACCCAGTCCCAGAAAGGGAAAATCCTTGTACTTTATTACTCACAGACAGGAACCACACAGAAAGTCGCTGAGGAAATCTGCCGGCAGACAGGTGCAGACATTGCGCGGATAGAGGCATTGGAGCCTTACGGAGAAGACTATCAGGCAACTATAGAACGATGGCGAAAAGAAAAAGAAGAGGGCGTGAAAGTGGAAATAGAGCCCCTCACAGTCAATCTCGAGGAATATGAAACAATCTTCCTCGGATTCCCCATCTGGGGCGGCACGGTAGCCTCGCCTATGGCAACGTTCCTCTCCGATTATTCCCTGGCAGGCAAAAAGGTAGTGACTTTTGCAACCTTTGGTAGTGGAGGTATAAAATCGGCAACGGAGGACGTGAGAAAGGTACAGCCAGAAGCTCAGATAGTGGAAGGATACGGCGTGCGCAATGCCCGCATAGAAAAATCAGTTCCGGAAATAGAACGCTTCCTCATCGAAGGTGGATACGTCAATGGGAGTGTCAAGCCACTGCCCGCCTACGGAGAAACAAGAGAGGTGACGGAAGAGGACTGCCTTATCTTCGAGAAAGCCTGCTCCAACTACCAGTTCCCCCTCGGCACACCCGTAAGGGTCTCGCAGCGAGTATATGAGGGAACAGAGGAATACCGCTTCGAAGTGAAAGGACAGAGACCCGACGGGCAGGAGACGGAATCTACCATTTACATAGTGGTCGCACCAGGAACAGAACCAGAGTTCACGCAAGTTGTCAGATAAAAGAACATAGGAGAACAGTCATGATACAATCAAAAGCATTTTCCATTGTTTGCATCGCAATTGCAGCAACCGCCATCGTGGCATGCCATTCAAATGTACAGACAATAAAGTTTGACACCGCACGCGAGATGTCTGGAGGAAAGATAGCAATTGCCAAGCTGAACCCCGACATGCCTCGCGACTGGAGCGGATACAACTATGTAGTCGTAGAGATGAAGGTTTCTACCTCACAACGCTTTTTCCTCGGCTTCACCACCGACCATGGCTATGACGAAGTGCGCCTGCACTCCTATGTTCCCGGTCAGTGGAACCGTATAGCCATCCCCATACGATTCTTCACGGAACCGCCAGCATCGAACATAGACATGGCATCGACATACAACAAACCAAGGTACACAGGGTGGGTCAACATCGGCGGCAACGTAGGTTCCATGACAGGCGTGGACTCATTGGGAGTACGTATGCGTGCCCCCATAGGGAACCAAAGTATCGAGATCCGCAGCATATCGCTTGCTGTTGAAGATCCCGGCGATGCTTACTTAGGCAACGTTCCGGCAATAGACGAGTTCGGACAATCGAACCTCATAGACTACCCGGACAAGGCACATTCGCTGGAAGAGCTTCAGGAGGCATGGAATGCCGAAGAACAAGAAGAGGTCTCGGCCGAAGAACTCTTCGGGTACTCAAAATATGGTGGCTACAAGGTTGCACAGACACAACATGCAACAGGATTCTTCCGCACGGAATGCATTGATGGCAGATGGTGGTTCGTTGACCCTGAAGGATACCTGTTCCTGTCGGTAGGTGTCGACTGCATATACAATGCAGGAGGAGGTGCGGTCAGGAACATCGAGCAACGTGACGGAATGCTTCCGCAGCTTCCGCCCGAAAAGTACATACAACATACCGACAGAGCCAGTGGAACCATTGCCAACTATCATGACTGGAACCTTGAACGGAGATATGGCGACGGTGAAGACCTTTTTGAACGTGCAGCAAACGTAACGTTCAAGCGCATGGACAAGTGGGGTGTGAATACCATAGGAAACTGGTCGGACAAACGATTGGAACGCATGAACCGCAAGGCATTCATGTGTACACTCTATCCGGCCGGAGCGGATGCCGGCCTCATGGGTCTGGGCGATGCCTATGAACCCGACTTCCGCGAACAGCTTGAACGTTCGATGCGTCCGACTATTGACCCAAACAGGGACAGCCCTTGGCTCATAGGCTACTTCATGGGCAACGAGCCCGTGTGGGTCGGACAGGAGCAACGTGTATGCCAGATGATTCTGGATGGACGTGACAGGGCTATAAAGACAGCCCTGAAGGATTTTCTGAATCATAATGGAGACACACCTGAGACGCGCAAGACATTTGTCCGCGAAGCCTTCCGCCGCTATATCGAGGAGGTGAAGGCAATGCAGCTGAAGCTCGACCCCAATCACCTCTGCTTGGGTTACCGCTTTGGCGACATAAATGCCGTGGATGCCGATATGATGGCTATATGCAGCAAGGTATTCGACGTACTTAGCTTCAACTGCTATGCACTTGCACCTGACAAGCAAATGCTCGACCGTGTATTGGCACAATCGGGACTGCCCATGATTATCGGAGAATTTCATTTCGGTTCTGTCGACCGCGGACAAGGACAGTCGCTGTGGCAGGTGGATTCACAGGCCGAGCGTGGCATAGCATATCGCTATTATACGGAAAACGGCTACGCCCATCCCGGACTCATCGGTACGGCATACTTCACATGGTATGACCAGGATGTGCTGGGACGTTTCGACGGAGAAAACTATAACTGCGGATGTATTGACGTGACAGACCGTCCCTACCGCGAGCAGACAGAAGCCATGGCAGCTACGGCCGCACGACTTTACTCCATCCACTCCGGACTCGAGGCTCCTTTCAGTGAGCAGCCTGTCCGTCCCCGCGGACATGACCATGGTCCCGATGAGTGGTAAAACGGCAACATAGAATATGAGTCTTAGGCAGACGTATCTTACATAAATACGTCTGCCTAACTTGTATAAAATATGTCTTTAGGGGATGATCAGGGGAGAGACGGCGAGTCAAGGAATTCCAGTCTTGTAACGTGGTCACCCCCGACATGCTCCAGATCGGGAAGCTTCATGAAGTCGCCATATTGTGACCGTAGGATGCGGGCGCTGTCACGAGGAACAGAGAGTTGGATGCCCTCGAAGTCGTGCGTGGTGAGCGGGAAGAGATCCCGTTCGTCGTAGATAATATGGAAAGGAATCCCATAGCTATAGGTCAGCGTATGTCCCCGAGTAAGACGACTGATGAGGCGAAGGACGGGGAATGTTATATGTCGGTTTACCCAAGTAATCAGGCGTATGCGCCGCATGGCTGACTGACGGTTATGCGCCGTGCGGAAGATTTTAAACGTATGTCCCTGTAACGGTTCGGCCAACAAGTGTGTCCACAAGCGCTGACGCTCGAAAGGAAAAATGTCAATGTAGATGCCACGTTCCTGAAAGACTTGATCGTAGGGGCAGTGCTCCTCAAGCAGGGAATAACGGTCACGCAACTTGGCAAAAAAGAAGAAGTAGTTGGGGTCTGTATCATTCGTCTGCAGAACCATGTCCTTGGGCAGTTCGGCAGGCAGTACCTTCAGGAGGCGCAAATAGTCATGCCTCAAAAGGGCAACGTCCAAGTCGTCGTCCCAAGGAATGAAACCATTGTGACGTATGGCTCCCAAGAGTGTGCCGCCGTAAAGGAAATAAGGGATGTCGTGCTTACGGCAGATACGGTCAAGCTCCTTGACCAAGTCAAGCATCCTGAGCTGGTGGCGGCGAAGGGTTGATCCCTCCGGATTGAAGCGTGCACGAAGTTCCTCGGCAGTATATCTTTTCTGTTCTTCCATCTAAGTCTGTTCCATTCGGCGAATACAAAGGTAGCGTATTTCTCCCTTTTGTACAAGAATTCCCCCGACATTGTCATGGAACACCTATTTTTCAGGCCATAGCGTTGGCTGTTCCAGAATTTATGCTTACTTTTGCAAAGACTTATAAACAAACACAGAAGGATATGACTATAGGTTATACGACAGGAGTTTATGACCTTTTCCACATCGGGCACCTGAATCTGCTAAAGAATGCAAAGGGTATGTGCGACAAGCTCATTGTCGGCGTCACCGTGGACGAGCTGGTGGCCTACAAGGGGAAGGAGGCAATGATACCGTTCGAGGACAGGATAGAACTTGTCCGCAGCTGTAAGTACGTTGATGCGGCAGTCCCGCAATATGACATGGATAAGCTGACGGCTTGCAAGAAGCTGGGTGCCCAGCTCCTGTTCGTCGGCGATGACTGGTACGGAACGGAGAAATGGAAGAAGTACGAGGAAGACTTTGCCCGCGAGGGAATAAGGATTGTATACTTTCCCTATACCAAAGGCATTTCCTCTACCAAGATAAACGAAGCACTTCAGGCCGTGCGCAGGCACAATCTCGAGGACATGAAGTGAGTGTATCCCAAACCCGCAGAACATGAGTACCATCTCTTCTCTTAACAAGGCAGACAAGGACTTCTGCCTAAGTTCCTACATTGCTTTTCGCTATATATGGAAGGACGGAACAGACTTCTATCCCGGTTTCCGTCACAGCAACTACAAGGCTTTATCCATGGCAGAGCGGACAGGCGTAAAGACCGCAGCGGACATAGACCGCGAGATACAGAAGCAAGTCGACGCGCTATATGCCCGGTATGAACAGATCGGCATACTGCTGTCCGGCGGCATGGACAGTGCCAACCTTGCTGCCTACCTGAAGCCTGGCAGCCATGCCTATACGTTTACTTCCGAGACGGGTGTCTTCAATGCTGACGCCGAACGTGCAAGAACCTATTGCCGGAAGTTCGGGCTCCGGCACCACCTGATTGAGATAACGTTCGAGGACTATAAAAGGTATACCCCCATCGTCATGTCGCGCAAATGGGCTCCCGTTCATTCTATCGAGCCGCAGATATACAAGGCTGCCTTGCTGGCCAAGCAGGACGGTGTGGAGTGCATCCTTGTAGGCGAGAGCGCAGACCTTATATTTGGCGGGATGGACAAGCTCATCGCTCCCGAATGGACTTTCGATGCCTTTGCCGAGCGCTACACGTTTCTGGAGCCGTCGCTCGTCCTGTCCGCCCCTGTGGCTCAGGATGAGCTGTTCGAACGGTACCGCATTGACGGGAACCGCATCGACCACATGAGATTCATGGATGAAGTCTTTGCCATCGAGAGCAGCAGTTCCTACCTGAATGCGTTCGGTGCTGCCGAGCTTCCATACTATGATCCCTACGCCCGGCTGGTGATGTCAGAGCCGCTGGACATGGAGCGTGTCCGCAACGGCGAGCCGAAGTATCTGGTGCGGGAGCTTTATGCGATGAAGTACCCTGAGCTGGAAATTCCGTTCAAGATTCCCATGCCGCGCCCCGTGGATGCCATATTCAGGGACTGGAAGGGTCCCGTCCGTCGGGAGTTCCGTCAGGATATTCCGATGGAGAGGCTGACAGGCAACCAGAAGTGGCAGCTGTGGTGTGCAGAACAGTTCCTGGAAATTTTCTCAGCTTCCTAACCAAAGCAGGAACATACTGAGCAGGATGAGGACAAGGTCGATGGCTTTGCTCCTCAGGTTCTTTTCGTGAAAGAGCAGTGCTCCGAGCATGAAGCTGACCAGGACACTGCCGCGACGCACCATGCTTACGACGCTGACCAGTGCGCCGTCCAGCGAAAGACTGTAGAAGTAGGCGTAGTCCGCCACGCTCAGGAATATGCTGATGAACAGGATGCTCCACCGCCAGCGGAAG
This sequence comes from Prevotellaceae bacterium, assembly GCA_022508635.1. GTDB lineage: Bacteria > Bacteroidota > Bacteroidia > Bacteroidales > Bacteroidaceae > Physcousia. The sequence goes on along the minus strand of JAFLUV010000097.1, from coordinate 1,994 downwards.
GGTGTGCCTTCGCTGCGTCTGGGGCGCCATAGCAGAAGAAGCATGGCGGACATCATGGCTGCCTGGTAGAAGTTGAACCAGCACTGCACCGTCAGTCGCGGAAGTCCCAGGCCTCCTTCGGGCGTCATGAGGTATTTGTCGTAAAGTCCGCTGACGGCACCGAGGAAGGATGCCCCTATCGTTGCACATATCCAGCGGTTGTGACGGAAGTCTATCCCCTCCTTGCGTCCGCTACAGCTGAGCAGGAAGAGGCTCAGGAGGGCGAGCAGTACGCCTGACCACTGCAGGAGGTTCAGCTTTTCGCCGAAGATGATCAGTGCGCCTACCAGGACCATGACGGGACGTGTGGCGTTGATGGGTCCGACTATCGTTATGGGCAGGTGCTTCATGCCGATGTATCCGAGCAGCCAGCTGCTGAGCACGATGCAGGCCTTCAGCAGGATGTATCGCTGTACTTCCCATCCGCCGAAGGGGGCATGGAATGCTGCCGGCAGGAAGATGAGGGAGCAGAAGAGCGTGTTGAGGAAGAGGACGGGTATGACGGCGTTGTCCCGCAGCGAATGTTTCTTGCAGACGTCATAGAAGCCCAGCAGGGCGGCACTCAGGAAGGCTAAGGCTAACCACATGGCGGTTCGGGGTGTTTTAAGCGTGAGTCATTGTCCGGCGGAGCGTCACGGCCGTTTTGCGAGTCAGGGACATCCGTGGCGGCGGTCAGTATTTTATGTCCACCAGGAAGAGTGCCTTGCCGGGGACGCTTTCGCCGGCCTGGCAGCGGTTCTTGGCTTCTACGATGCGGCGCACGTCCTCCGTGCCTATCTTTCCGCGGCCTACTTCTACGAGTGTCCCCACGATGGCGCGCACCATGTTGCGCAGGAAGCGGTTGGCGGTGATGGTGAAGCGCCACTGTCCCGGTGCTATCTCCGTCCAGTATGCGGCGCGCAGGTCGCAGATGTTCGTCTTGGTGTCGGTGTTTGTCTTGGAGAAGCTGGTGAAGTCTTTGTACTGGAGCAGGACTTCTGCCGCTTCGTTCATCCTTTTGAAGTCGAGCCTGAAGGGCACTTGCCAGCTGTAGGCCTGGAGGAAAGGGTCTTTGGCGGTGTGTATGTAGTAGTGGTAGGTGCGCTCCGTGGCTGAGAAGCGTGCGTGCATGTCTTCGGCTACGGGGCGGACGTCCTGCACTGCTATGTCCCGTGGGAGCAGGCGGTTCAGCTTGTAGGCCAGGCTGCCGGGGTCGGGGAGGTCCGTTGTCCCGTCCCAGTCGAAGTGTGCCACCATCATTCTTGCGTGTACGCCGGCGTCGGTTCTTCCGGCTCCCACGACTTCGGTGGGGCGGCGCAGGAGCGTGGCGAGTGCTTCCTGGAGGCGTTGCTGCACGCTGTCGCCGTTGGGCTGGACCTGCCATCCGTGGTAGGCCGTGCCGTCGTAGGAGAGGGTTATGAAGAAGCGTCTGTTCATCGTGTGCAGAGTGTCGGGGCGGTGATGCGGCAGTGGCGGTTCATCTCGAGACGATTCGGAACTCGCTTTCGCTTCTGAGGCGCTGGCGCAGGTCGCTGTCCGGCTCGAAGGATACGTCTATCTCTGCCCCTTCGGTCGTGAGTTCGCGCAGGTCTTCCTGGCTCTTGCACTTCACTTTCAGGCGAAACGTGCCGAGGCCTTGTATGTTCACCTCGTTGCCTTCGAGCAGTTCGTCGCAGATGTACTGGCTGAAGTCGGTCATGATGCCCTCCACTTCGCCTACGCTGAAGGTGGAGGAGCGTGCCATCACCTTGGCCAGCATGGTCTTGGTGACGGTGGTGACGCGGGACCACTGTAGCCAGTAGAGGGGCTTTTTTGTGTTAGGGTCGCTCCCTTTTTTCCTCATCAATGTAATCATTCTCTTTGATATTTCAGTCCGTTTGTCTTTACTCCTTGGCCGCTTCAACGCGTTCGTTCGTGCGGCTCAACGCGTTCGTTTGTTCGATTCAACGCGTTCGTTTGTTCGATTCAACGCGTTC
>JAFLUV010000096.1 GCA_022508635.1 Prevotellaceae bacterium | reverse complement strand
AAATATAGCTTCTCCTATTTGTTACTATACAATTATAAAATTGTTACCTTACAATCTGGAGATTGTATATATAGAGTTTCCCGATTGTTACTTTACAATTTAGAGATTGTTAATATACATTTTTTTTCTCCATAGAATGGGACATTTAAGTTTGACGTGATTTCATTGAACTCACGTTAACTTCTGGTAACACTTAAGTGTTTTTGACATCTCTGTCTCGGAGAAAAATCAGTCAGAACTATCGCTTTTCCCATGCCTTACATACATTTTTCTTATTTTCACTTTCCATTTTACACTTTTATTCGTATCTTTGCAGACGGAAAAAAGTGAAACAATACTTAAATACCTAAACCAACAATAAACCGCAATGAAGAAACTGACAATAGCCATTGTGCTCACAGCCGTGTCTGCCACAGCTATGGCACAGAATTTCGAAGGTAGCACCGTAGAAGAACGTATTGCACATTCCACTGGTGACAGCGAGGACAGCATCAAGACTGCAAAGGGCTACATTACAATGTTCCAGCAGGCAGGTGCTAACAAGGATTATCAGGACATGTACATTGACTTCCAATGGCTTAAGAACTATGCTCCCTATGCTGTCAATGGCATCTATACACAAGGCCCCTTCATGTTCTACAATCTCATCAATGCCGAACAGGACAAGGAGAAAAAGCTGAAATACTTCAACGAAATGATGGAGATTTTCGATCTGCGTCAGAAGAACCTAGAGGCTCTGAACTCCTTTGCCAACACAAAAAGCACTCTGGGCGACGTACTGAGCGTCAAGGCAGAGTACTACAACTGGACAGCTCCCAGCGTGGAAGGTAGCGGTTATACCCTGAACAAGGCATATGCCAATTTCGCCGAAGCTATCAAGATGGTTAACGAACAGGGTGGACGCGAAATCACAGGTACCTTCCTCCAGACTTTCTTCTTGGTCAGCGATGCCATGTATAAGGCGGCACCTGGTGCAATGCGTGAGCAGTACCTGCAAGATTATCTGGACAGCAAAGACGCCTGCGAGAAGATGCTCCAACTGGCCAAGGAGGCACAAGCCAATGGCGATAACGAGAAAGCAGAAAAACTGGTAGCCACCTACGATGCACCTCTGGCAGCCATAGAACAGACATTCTCACAAAGCGGAGCAGCTGACAGCACACAGCTTATCGCCATCTATACTAAGAAGTTCGACACCTATAAGGAGGATATCAACAAGCTCAACTCCAGCTTGACCATTATGCAACAAAACGACTGCGACGACACAGACATCTACTATCAGTACGCCGAAGCCGCTTACGCCTTGGAACCCTCTTTCACCAGTGCCATCGGCTTGGCACAGAAAGCTCAAAAGGATGGCCAGCTTGACAAGATGCTTGAGTACTACGACAAAGCGCTTGAACTTGCCTCGAATGATGCTCGGCGCGGTGCCATCTGTTTAAATATATGCAACGGCTTGACTAAGAGCAAGCAATACACTGGAGCTTTGACCTACGCAGAGAAAGCCATCAGTTACAATGCTGACCTTACTGGGAAGGCGTACCTTAAGGAAGCCAACATCTATGCTCTGCTTGGCCAGTACGGAGAGGCTATCAATTATTGCAACAAAGCAAGCGAGGCAGACATTACCGTGAGTGGTTCTGCATCACGACTCGAGGAAAACATTAAGAAAGCACAAGCTAACCAGGCAGCCAACGACAAGGCACGTAAAGCTTACGACGAATTTATTGCAAGACAGAAGGCCGAGGAAGCATTCTGGAGCGGCGGAGCCAAGAAATAATCTTCCCCAGAGACAAGTTAAAGATGCTAAAAGCCCGCTATGCAACTTTGCATAGCGGGCTTTCTTATACCATTTCAGATACCACTTTGTAAAAAAAGGTTAAAACAAACATGACATTTTGCCAAACTGGATAATAATTAGTACCTTTACATGCAAAAAATGCAAAATGCCCCTACAGAAGCGGGGCATACAAGCATAAAACAAGCAATGCAGCGAATAAAAATTGGCATCATAGGATTAGGAAGAATGGGATGCAAACACCTTAGGGAGTTTGCTGCTTGCGAGTATTGGGATGTGAAATATACCTGCGACATCAATCCCGAAAAAATAACATCCTCACAGGAGATAGCCCCGGATGCCATCTTTACAACCGACGAACACGACATCTTTAATGACCCCGAAGTACAATGCGTCGGTCTTTTTACCTTAGCAGACACAAGAGCCACACATATTGAGAAAGCACTAAAGACAGGCAAACACATTTACTGTGAGAAGCCTATTGCCGACAACCTTCAAGACGAGTGGAAAATTGTCCAGCTGGAAGAGTCAACAAACAAAATCTGCACTGTCAACCTCTTCCTGCGAAACTCTTGGTACGCCGCTACTATGAAGGATTTCGCCCTTAGTGGTGAGATTGGCGAGCTTGCCATTATCCGCATCTGCCACATGGCACCCGGACTCTCACCTGGCGAAGGACATGAATACGAAGGTCCATCTTTCCATGACTGCGGTATGCACTACATTGACATTTGCCGTTGGTTTGCCGATTCTGAATACAAGACAGGACACGCTCAAGCCGTTCGCATGTGGAACTATAAGGATCCTTGGTGGCTGCAATGTCACGGCACATTCGAGAACGGCATCGTTTACGATGTCACACAGGGTTTCGTTTACGGACAACTTGCTAAAGACCAGACACACAACTCCTACATGGAGCTCATTGGCAGCAAGGGTTTCGTCCGCATGAAACATGATTTCAAGACCGCCGTCGTTGAAATGCACGGTGAACACATCACGGATCGTATAGAAAAGGCATACGGCGACAAGAACATTGACCGTCTATGCCAACTCATGGGTGAAGCCATCCTAACGGGCAAGCGTCCAAACAGCCTGCCTCGTTTCCGTGACGCAGCTATTGCCAGCGAATATGCTTGGAAAATGCTTGACGATGCCACTCACAACGATCTCCCTTCGAAAGGGACACCTTTGGAGTTAGAACAGATACACTATCGTCGAGCTCATGCTGCTAATGGGTACGGTCTGCTTAAACATAGCAAACATTAAATGCACCAAACAAATATACATTAATACTAATAGAAACAATATGGCACATCAACTTCTATTTTTCGGGAATCTGGGCGGTTCAGAAATCATCATCATCGCTCTCGTCATTCTGCTCCTTTTCGGAGGAAAGAAAATACCTGAACTCATGCGTGGCCTCGGCAAAGGCGTGTCACAGTTCAAGAAGGGCATGAACGAGATAGAACAGGAAATCAATGCCGATCCTGAACAAAATAAAGAAATACAAAACAAATAATCTATACGTTTAACATCATTAACAAAAAAACAACTATGAAAGAAATGTCAAGAAGATCCTTCCTCAAGGCAGGCACCGCAGCTACTGCTGCTCTGGCAATGGCTCCCACCGACGTACTCGGTAAGGCTAAGGCAACAAAGAAGAATGTACAGACCGGTAAAATCAAACTCCTCGGTATAGGTGTCGGTGGACGCGGTCACGCTGACATCAATGCAGTTACCTACAAGGGCAAGGACGAAATCTATGACGATATTGAATTCATCGGCATGTGCGACGTCGACCAAAAGTATGCAAAGGGAGTTCTGGAAGAGTACCAGAGACTTTTCCCTAACATGAAGGTCTACAACGATTATAAAAAAATGTATGCAGAGCTGCTGGATCAAGCAGACGCTATCATCTGTGGCACCGCCGACCACACACACGCTATCATCTGTGCAGAAGCTTTGGTAGCTGGCAAGCACGTTTACTGCGAGAAGCCCCTCACCCGTACGGTCTATGAATCTCGTCTGCTCACCAAACTCGCTGCTAAGGCTGGCGTTGCTACACAAATGGGTAACCAAGGCTCTAGTGGTGAAGGTGTAAGTCTGACTTGCGAATGGATTTGGAACGGTGAGATTGGCGAGGTAACCCGCGTGGATGCTTTCACTGACCGTCCCATCTGGCCTCAGGGGCTGGAACGCCCCGAAGAAGAGCACAAAATTCCCAGCACTCTGAACTGGGATGCATTCATCGGTCCGGCTCCCAAGCGCCCCTATAACTCTATATACACCCCATGGAACTTCCGTGGATGGTGGGATTTCGGCACAGGTGCTTTAGGTGACATGGCTTGTCACATCCTTCACCCCGTATTCAAGGCACTTGATCTCGGCTATCCTATCAAGGCAGAAGGAAGTTCCACTCCCCTCATGTCCGACTGCTGTCCCAGCGCACAAGTTGTTAAGTTGACCTACCCCGCACGCCCCAATCGTCCAAAGGTTGCTATGCCTGAAGTCGTTGTAACATGGAGCGATGGTGGTATAATCCCCTTCCGTCCCGAAGGTCTTCCTGTAGGAAAAGACCTGAACGTCAGCGGTGGTGGTGCCATTTTCTACGGCACAAAGGATATCTTGGTTGTTGGCTGCTACGGCGAAAAGCCCTATCTGGTAAGTGGTCGTGTTCCCAACGCTCCGAAGGTTTGCCGCCGCGTCACTGAGAACCATCAGCGTGACTGGATCCGCGCCATCAAAGAAATCCGTGCAGGAAAGACCGACTGGGTAAGAACAGCTTCTGACTTCAGTGAGGCAGGTCCTTTCAACGAAATGGTTGCCATGGGCGTTGTTGCCACACGCCTGCAGGGGCTGAACCAGGTTCTGGATTGGGATGGCGAAAACATGCGTTTCACTAACATCCCCGAGAAGGCAACTGTTCGTTCAATGCTCAAGGACGGTTTCTCCATTCACGATGGACATCCTACATTCAACAAGGTCTACACAGATCCCGTCAATGCACGCGAATTCGCAGCAGAGCTTATCAAACCGAAATACCAGAACGGTTACGCCCTGCCTGAGATGCCCGCATAATAACACTATAACAATTGATTAAAATGAAACTTAGAAATATCCTCGCAGCAACAGCTTTGACTGTTGCTGCGGGCGTACAGGCACAGCCTCAGTACGTCGTTGTAGAGAACCCTCAGGTAGACCTCAATACACTGAAGGTAGACAAAGACGGATACTATGTCCTTTTTGATGGTACCAGCCTCAATGGTTGGCGCGGTTATGGAAAAGACTACATCCCTAGCAAATGGAACATCAAGGACGGTAGCCTGCACTTCGACGGACGTACGTCCAACGGCGAAGGCGGAGACATTATCTTTGCTCACAAGTTCAAGAATTTTGAGTTTGAAATAGAATGGAAGATTTGTGAGGGCGGAAACTCTGGCATCTTCTATCTGGGTAAGGAGACCGCAACCATCAACAACGATGAACCAAAGACAGAAGAAACCAAGGCTGGCAACGTGACCATCACTCAGACCATTGACAATCGTGGCAAGCTCAACTACCAGCCTATCTATATCAGCTGCCCCGAGTGCCAAGTACTTGACAACGAACGTCACCCCGATGCCAAGCTCGGTGCGACTCTCGGCATCCGTCAGAGTACGAGCCTCTATGATATGATTGTGGCTAAGCCTCAGAACGCCAATCCTGCAGGCGAATGGAACAAGGTAAAGATTGTCGTAAAGAACGGAAAAGTTACTCATTACCAGAACGGCGTAAAGGTACTCAGCTATACGTTAGCTGACGAGTCTTGGGTCAATCTTGTTCAGTCCTCTAAGTTCAGCCAAAAGAATTGGCCCCTTGCTTTTGAAATCATGAAGGATTGTGGCAAGGATGCAGGATATTTTGGTATGCAGGATCATGGCGACGAGGTTTGGTACCGTAATATCCGTGTTAAAGTACTTAAGTAAACAGACCTCCTACACATTATTATATATATAAAGGAAAGACTTACTCAATGAAAAAGATTCTTACGATCGCCTGCATCGCTGTAGCTCTTTTTGGCTGCAGTACCGATGTAGATGCCAAGAAGAAAGAAGCCTGCTTCCAGATGTATAGCGTACGTGAGCTCATTGGAAGTCCTGAAGCATTCGCTCAGAATCACAAGGACGTACTTGCCAAACTCGCAGCAATGGGTTACACTTCCACCGAAGCAGCCAACTACGATAATGGTAAGCTCTACGGACTTTCACCTGAAGACTACAAAAAAGCTATTGAGGCTTCTGGCCTGGAAGTGCTTTCTAGTCACGTAGGACACAACCTAAGCGACCAAGAACTTGCAAGTGGTGACTTCAGCGAAGCACTGAAATGGTGGGACAAATGCATTGACTGCCACAAACGTGCTGGCATGAAATACATTGTCAACCCAGGGGTAAACTTCCCAAAGACCCTCAAGGAAGCTAATATCATCTGTAAGTATATGAATGCCGTTGGTGAGAAAGTTAACGCAGCTGGCATGAAGTTCGGCTACCACAACCACAGCTATGAGTTTGGACAAGTTGAGGGCAAAATGTGGTATGATTACATGATAGAGCATACCGATGCCGACAAGGTGTTCTTTGAGATGGATGTTTATTGGACTGTTCGTGGACAAGCAAGCCCTGTAGATTACTTTAACAAGTATCCTGGTCGCTTCCTCCTGCTCCACATCAAGGATCATAGAGAACTTGGACAAAGTGGTATGGTAGGCTTTGATGCTATCTTCAACAATGCTGACAAGGCTGGCATGAAGGCTCTTGTTGTTGAGTTGGAGGGAAGCACCAAGCCCAGTATCATGGACGGTATGAAAGAAAGTATTGACTACATTAAGGAGGCAAAATTCGTTAAGGCAAGCTATAGTAAATAAGTAAAAGATAAAAAGTGAAGAGTGGATAGAGGAGGAAAACAATAACGTTTCCCTCACCTTTCACTCTTCATTATCATTTATGATTATGGAAACAGGAAACAAGGGGAAAATGGTAGAAATAGAAGACAAGACATCGCCTGCAATAGAAGAGGAAAGTGCTATGTCCTTTTGGGATCACCTCGAGGTGCTACGCTGGGCATTGTTTCGCAGCGCATGTGTACTAGCTGCCATCATGGTAGGCACCTTCATTGCCATGCCTTATATTTTTGATCGTTTCATCTTGGCTCCCACATCCAACGACTTCTTCACATACCGATTGATTAACCATATCGGCGGAGGATTAGTGACACTCTCGTCGGACTTCAATGTCCAAATCATCAACATCAATGTGGCAAGTCAGTTCATGACACACATTAGCACATCCATTTCACTGGCTGCCGTCATTGCATTTCCATACTTCATTTGGGAAATATGGAAATTCATTGAACCTGCTCTTTTTGAAGACGAGATCAAACACCTGCGACCAGCCTTTCTTGGCGGAACTATTATGTTCTACATCGGTTGCGCTATAGGTTACACGCTTGTATTTCCCTTCACGTTCCGCTTTCTGGTAGAATATAATCTGAGTCCAAGCATTACAAATCAAATCAATCTACAAAGCTATATAGACAACTTCACCATGCTCATTCTCGTCATGGGTATTGTTTTTGAAATGCCACTCTTGGCATGGCTTCTCAGTTTGATGGGAATCCTGCGCAAGAGTTTTTTGCGTGAATATAGACGCCACGCCATTGTCGTTCTTCTTATATCTGCTGCCGTCATTACCCCTAGTGGCGACCCTTTCACTCTCATGCTTGTCTTCATACCACTTTATGTGCTTTACGAGCTATCAATTCTTGTTGTGAAAGATAGGAGGCCGAAAGAGGAAAAAGAAGAAGCATAGGGCATTTTTGGAGAAAATAAATATAGTTTTCCATATAATGAGAGCAAAAAAAGGCAATACTATATGTAAAACATATAAATGATACCCTCATTTCTTGCAAATATCGAAATCATGTCGTAACTTTGCACACGAAATATAATACACATAGATATTTACAAAACAATGAGAAACATGAAAAAAATCACTCTCACTCTTGTTGCTATGTTTAGTATGGCAACAATGTCCACTGCACAGTATAGTGGACACAAGTTTTTTGACAACTGGTCAATCGGTGTAGAAGGCGGTACAAGCACTAACCTCCATGATTGGGATACTCCCAACGGCGGCGTCGCTGGTATCAACCTGACCAAAGGTATTACACCCGTCTTGAGTCTGGAGTTCCAGCTGCAGGCAGGTTTCAGTGATGACAAAAACTGGAATTGGAGCGGCAGCAACAAGACTGTCCTTGACAACCTCACTGTTATGGGTAATACTAAGGTCAATCTTATGAACTGGTTCGGCGGTTACAATGGGGCTCCCCGTCTCTTTGAAATTCAAGCTCGTGGTGGTATCGGTTACACTCGTTTCCTCTTTGGAGGCAACAGCAATGGTGATAACGACAAGAGTCGTGCCGTATTTAAGTTCGGACTTGACTTCGATTTCAATCTTGGTAAGGAGAAAGCATGGACTATTAGCCTGCGTCCGGCTGTCATCCTCAAAGCTTCTCGTGACAACGATCCTGCTGTTGATTACAAAGGCGCTTTCACTTATTGCGAAGACAACAATCCTTCCTATCTTGACAACTGCCTCGGTCAGATTACCGCAGGGGTGACATATCATTTCAAGACTAGTAACGGTACTCACCATTTCGCAGAGGTTCAACCAGTTGAGGTTACAAAGGTTGTTGAGAAGATTGTTGACAGACCTGTTGAGAAGGTTGTCGAGAAAGTTGTTGAGAAGGTTGTCGAGAAAGGCGCAGCTGTTACAGTTGTTGAATTCGCTCAGAACAAGGACAAACTCACCGATACTGCAAAAGCTAAGCTAAACGCTATTTCTAAAGACGCTACTGTCTGCATTGACGGCTACGCTTCTCCCGAGGGCAATAAGGCTTACAACCAGAAGTTGTCTCAGCGCCGCTGCGATGCAGTTAAGAGCTACCTCCAGGGTCGCGGTGTGAAGGTTGCAGACGTTACAGCACATGGTGTAGCAGGTCCTGAGAGCCAGCGCGTAGTTTACGTAACAATCAAATAAATAATAGATTTCCGTCTGAAAGGAAACAAACTCCAACACTGGAGGTTAAAGTAAAGAAAAGGTTAAGGAAAGAGATGCATCAAAATGATGCATCTCTTTCTTTTTCATAGTACTTCAACTTATTTGATCATATAACTTAACGTGAGTTCGACGAATTTGCAAGAATGTTAAGTTGTGGCCTAATATGCAAATGGGAGGATAAAATCCTTGTAAGTCATTGTTTATTAGTACCTTTGTGTCATTTAACTCATAACTATGCAAAAAATGCTTA
>JAFLUV010000095.1 GCA_022508635.1 Prevotellaceae bacterium | reverse complement strand
CCTCCTAATCGTTAGCCCTATAGTTGCAAAGCATTCGCGAAGCGACACAAAAAAAAGGAAATCACCCGAGTGAATCCATTAATCCGCCCGAGTGATTTCCTGTGTGGTGTAGTCTGGTGTAGTCTTCGCCTTAATCGCTTAGGGAATAGGGTTTTCCGGTAGTGATACAGCGACGACGGTTAGGGACGTTGCTCGTAACGAACTCGAGCGTGCCGCCTGCCATGATGTCGGCATGCGTCAGGTAGAGCTTGTCATAGACTTTACCGTTTAGGCGCACTTCCTTGACATAGCGTTTTTTGTCGCTGATACCGGGAGCCTTGATGTGGAATACTTTCCCGTTCGGCAACGTAAGTTTGCAAGAAGGAACATAGGGAACTCCCAGCACATACTGGTCGCTGCCCGGACAGACCGGATAGAAGCCCATAGCGGTAAAAATGTACCATGCCGACATCTGTCCGCAGTCGTCATTGCCGTGCAAACCGTCAATGTTATTGACATACATCTTGTTCATTATTTCCCGCAACCAATACTGACTCTTCCAAGGTTCAGAAGTCCAAGCGTAGAGATAGGGGATGTGGTGGCTTGGCTCATTGCCATGAACGTATCCGCCGAGCAGACACTCCTCTTCTATGTCCTCGTTCTCCTCGTAATACTTTTTGTCGAGCGGCTCGGCAAAAAGGTTGTCCAGGCGCTCGATAAACTTCTTGTCTCCGCCAAAACACTCTATCATACCCTTCACGTCGTGCGGAACATGGAAAGAATAGTTCGCACTGTTGCCCTCAATGAAACCCTCACCATAGGTTTGCAAGGGTGAGAAGTCTTTTTTCCAGCTACCGTCCTTATATCGTGGACATGCCAATCCGATAGCAGGATTGAAGACGTTCCGGTAGTTAAGGGCGCGCTTGCGGTAACGGTCTGCCATTTCCTTGTTGCCCATTTGCTGTGCAGTCATGTAAATGGTCCAGTCATCGTAGGCATACTCCAGCGTGTTACTTGCACTTGTGCCACAGCGGTCGTATGGGACATAGCCATAGGTCATGTAGTCCTTCATACCTTCCATCCAAGGCGAAGTAGCAGTGGCATCCATTGCTTCAAGCATTTTTTCCGTGCGTGGCAAACCTGCCTTCGTAGCAGCATCTGCAAGGACAGAGACGGCATGATAGCCACTCATGCACCAGCCTTCATTTGCCATCAGGTACCATATTGGTAATAGATGCAGGGCACTCTGCTGCTGAATGTGCATCATGCTCGTGGCCATGTCTCTACCCTGGCGAGGCTTGATGAGATTCAGCAGCGGGTGTTCGGCACGATAGGTGTCCCAGAGCGAGAAGATGGTGTAATTCGTGAAATCCTTAGCACGATGTATCTCCATATCGCCTCCACGATATTGCCCGTCAACATCCATATAGACGGAAGGATTTATCATCGTATGGTAGAGCGAGGTATAAAAGAGAGCCTTCTGATCGTCACTGCCTTCTATCTCCAGTCCTAAGAGTTCCTTTCCCCAAAGATCTGTGGCTTGTTCGCGTAATTGGTCAAAAGACTGTCCTGCCGCTTCCGCTTGTAAATTAGCAAGGGCTCCACTCTGACTGACGGCAGAGAGTGCCACCTTGATAGTAAGCTGTCGGCTCGCTGGAAGTAGCAGCCTGAAGTAGGCAGCTATTTCGCGTCCGGCCATGTCGGGGAAATTGTGGTGTATGTCGTTCTTGCGCCAGAAGCCTGAGTATTTCATGCGTTGATGGTCGTCATAACCATACTGTTGTATGGGTTCGGAGAGCGAAATGGCAAAATAGGTATAGTTCTGACGAGCCCACCCGTTGGTAATACGGTAGCCGGTAAGAAGTGTATCGTTCACCACGCGTAGGTATGTCCAAAGCGTCTTCCCTTCATAATTATAGATGCCATGTCCGAGGTCGAGTATGAACTGTGCCTGCTCTGTAGGGAAAGTATAGCGGTGTATGCCTACACGTTGCGTAGCAGTAAGCTGTGCCAAGATATTGTAGTCTTGCAGCCTGACCTCGTAGTAGCCCGGGGAGCAGTGTTCAGTGTCGTGACTATAACGCGAACGGTAGCCGGCATCTGGAGCCTCGGCAGTTCCAGGGTTAGTATGTATCTCTCCAGTAGTAGGCATGATGAGGATATCGCCAAGGTCTGAATGGCCTGTGCCGCTCAGGTGTGTATGACTGAAACCAACGATGGTCTGGTCGCGATGCTGGTAGCCGGCACAGTACTCATAGACCCTACCCTGGTATCTGCCATCCACGTTGTGCGGTATCGTGTCCGTTTCGGGACTCAGCTGAACAATGCCAAAGGGGACGCAGGCTCCAGGGAAAGTATGCCCCATGCCGTTCGTTCCGATAATGGGGTTAACATAGTCAATGGGACTCTTCGCTTCCTCTCCTGCAAATATCTTTAGCGGAGTAGCAAGAATCAGAGCAAACAGAAAACTAATAAAGGGTCTGTCGTTCATAGTTCGATATTTTTTGTAAAGACAAAAAGCTTCCCACATGTGGGGGAAGCTTGGAAAGTCTCCCCATAAGTAGTGGGGGAGGTTTAGAGTTACGCTGTGTTAGGCTTTTGCCACGGCCTCCATGAAATCCTTACAAGGCTTGAAAAACGGAATGTCGTGTGCAGGGATAATCATGGTTGTATTTTTGGAGATGTTGCGTGCAGTCTTCTGGGCACGATGCTTGAGGGTCCAAGTACCCCAGCCACGGATGTACACACTCTCCTTATTGATGAGAGACTCCTTGAGTGTATCGATAACACCCTCTACGGCAGCCATGGCCGTCGACTGATCAATGCCAGTCTTTTCTGCTACGGCTTTTACAAGTTCAATCTTTGTCATTTTGGTATGATTTAATGGTTCTTTTCATTTAATTTTATGCAAAGGTACATATTTTATTGGCTACAGACAAACATCAGAGATATTTTTTTCAGTATTTTGCGATTTATTGATATTCATTTACTCTTTCAGAATCGTTCGTAACCCCAATCGTCAAGTGCTTCTGCCCAATGTTCGTTTACAAGTTGTATGGTTCGAGGGTCATACTTATACTGATTTTTTTTGTATCCCTTCTTGCTGAGAACGTATTGCCGGATGGCAGATTCAGCTTTTTCCCAACCCGGGATGTCAAGTTTTGCATAGATTTCGCGGGTGATGGCAAAAGCATCCTGTTCAATGTCCTCGAAACGTACCTCGTAGAGTGCACCTTCGGGCAGACATTGCTTCTGTTCCTTGTAAGCATGGTAGAGTTCCATGTATCCGTAAAGTATGTTCCGCTCCATCTCCTCGTCAGTAATGCTATTTAGCTCAAGGGGCTTTATTGTATTAAGGAAAAACGAGCGTGTGCTCTCGAATACAGTGTAGGGATTGCGCATTATATATATGTATCGCGCACGTGGGAAGAGTTTGTTGAGGGCTTTCACTCTTCCTGTATGTGGCGGGTTCTTGCTGAGATATTGTGTACCACCAGTGTTCCAGAGGCTTATTTTAACCAACTTCTCAAATGTATGATTGAAGGCCTGCAACTCCTCATCGCTGATATCGCGAAAGGTAAGGAAACGATTGCAGTATGCTTGCATCTCGTCAGGGAATATCCAGAAATTATAATAGTTGTATGGACACATGTTGCTCAAAGCAAACTCTTCTTCTTGGGGAAAGTCGGGAGCAAGCTCCATGTTGTCCGTTGGACGCTTACTGGGCATAAAAAAGCCCATGACAGGTTTGAAGAAGCCTTGCATCGCCATGATATAATGCGGGAAGACCGTCTGGTACGTCGTCGTATAGCCAAAGTGCTTGTCCTGGGCAAAGATGTTGTGGACAAAAGTCGTTCCACTACGCCAATGTCCGAGGATGAAGAGCGGGTCATGCTCCAAGGGCTTGTCTGCAAGCAACTTCTGGTACTTCCGCTCCTGTAGTGCAGCGGCAGGGCTGAGCAGGCGGCAGATAGCTTTCGTCAGGTTATATTTTATACGTTTATCAGGGGCGATGTAATGCCCTGTAGTTATTTCCTTGAATGTTTTCCAGTCAGCACCGACAAGAGTGGTAGCCGGTAGGTCGCTGAATTTGAAAAGTCCCATATCGTTTAATGTGTAAAAAAGTTGACATTTAATAAGGTTAAGAATATTGTGTCCATAGACTATTGGATGACTTTTATCTCAAGCCCTTGCCTACTAAGTTCGCGAACGGCAGTCTCTATGGCATTATAGTGCTCGGAAGTGATGCCCAACCGTGGAAGGTCAAGCGTAGGTAGTTCGGCTTCGTGGATGCCTTCCTCCTTGAGTGCCTTCTCTATCATACCCACAGCACTGGTATTGTTGGTAATAGGGTCAATCAGGATGAAGGCACCCGTAGCCTTGTTGCGACTGTATGCATCGAAAAAAAGCGTCTTGGCAGTCGTTATTTGTACTTGTCCAATTTCGTTGAGCTGGAAGTCCGCTCCAGGAAGCTGTTCCATCGTATTGACATCGAAGCGATAGTCAATGGCGCTAATGGTGGCACGTGTCGTATTGGTACCAGCCTTGAGGAAGAACTGCTTACTACGATCCATTGGTTCCTCGTCCATCCATACAAGCTTGGTTTGTATGTGGCGTCCTATACAGGGTAAATTGTCGGGCTTGACAAGCATTTCACCACGCGAGATGTCTATTTCATCCTCCAGTGTAATAGTAATGCATTGCGGACAAAAGGCTTCCTGCAACTCTCCGTCATAAGTGACAATGCTCTTCACCCGGCTTGTCTTGCGACTGGGTAGTGCCATGATTTCATCACCCTTGCGAATAATACCGCTGGCCACCTTGCCGCAAAAGCCGCGAAAGTCAAGATTCGGGCGCAACACATACTGGACAGGGAAGCGGAAGTCCTGCATGTTGCGGTCGAGATGGATGGGGACGGTCTCTATAAACTCCAGAAGCGAACTGCCTTCAAACCACGGAGTTCGTTCGCTTTTCTCCACAACATTGTCCCCCTCGAGGGCAGAGAGCGGAAAACAGGTAACGTCTTCGATGCCCAGCCGGGAAGTGAGGGCGAGGTATTCATCCCGGATATGTTCGAACACATCACGAGAGAAATCAACAAGATCCATCTTGTTTACTGCCAGCACAATATGCTTAATGCCAAGCAGACTAACGAGGAATGTGTGCCGACGTGTCTGTGTGATAATACCAGTACGGGCATCAACGAGGATAATAGCAAGGTTGGCTGTAGAGCCACCAGTTATCATGTTGCGTGTATACTGTTCGTGTCCTGGTGTGTCGGCAATGATGAATTTGCGCAAGTTTGTACTGAAATAACGATACGCTACGTCGATAGTGATGCCTTCTTCGCGCTCGGCCTTCAGTCCGTCAAGCAGCAAGGCATAGTCTATCTGCCCAGCACCAGCATTGCCTATACGCTTGGAATCACGCTCCAAAGCCTGAAGTTGATCTTCATAGAGTTTCTTGCTGTCGAAGAGCAGACGACCAATGAGTGTGGACTTGCCGTCGTCTACGGAACCTGCCGTAAGCAGCCTAAGCAACGATTTACGTTCATCTGCATCAAGGAATTCATGTATATTGTTTGTCATGACTGTGAGCATTGTTTTTCCATGAGGAAATTTATTACATTTAGTTTATTGGAATGTGTCTGTTTTTGAATGTAAAGGATTTGCCTTGCCTACATTGGCATCAGAAGTATCCTTCCCTCTTTTTCTGTTCCATGCTGGCTTCTTGGTCGAAATCGATGACGCGCGTCGTGCGCTCGCTCTTCGTCGTTGTCATCATTTCCTGAACAATATCCTCGATGGTTGCGGCAGTACTCTCCACTGCGCCTGTCAGCGGCCAGCAACCTAACGTACGGAAGCGTACCATGCGATTCTGAATCTGGGGCACATACTCCTTTGGCAGGCGATCATCATCTGCCATGATGAGGTTTCCGTCAATCTCTACGCAGGGACGCTCCTTGGCGAAGTAAAGCGGTACGATGGGAATGTTCTCCAGGCGAATGTACTGCCAGATATCCAGCTCTGTCCAGTTGCTGAGGGGAAAGACACGGATGCTCTCGCCCTTGTGTACACGACTGTTGTAGATATCCCAGAGCTCCGGGCGCTGGTTCTTCGGATCCCATTGGTTGAACTGGTCGCGGAAACTGAAGATGCGTTCCTTGGCTCGTGACTTTTCCTCGTCGCGACGGGCACCACCAAAGGCTGCGTCGAATTTGTATTTGTTCAGTGCATCGAGCAGTGCCTTTGTTTTCATCAGGTCAGTGTGTACCTTGCTGCCATGTGTGAATGGCCCCACTCCTGCCTGAAAAGCCTCCATGTTGCTTTCCACGATGAGCCTCCAGCCGTGCTCCCTGGCATAGTTGTCGCGAAACTCTATCATTTCACGGAATTTCCACTTGCTGTCAATGTGCATGAGGGGAAAGGGGACTTTACCGGGAGCAAACGCTTTTTCGGCAAGACGTACCATGACGCTGCTGTCTTTGCCTATACTGTAGAGCATGACGGGGTTCTCAAACTCTGCTGCCACTTCGCGTATGATGTGGATGGACTCAGCTTCGAGTTCTTGAAGATGACTCAGTTTATAGTTCATAATTTAATGTTCTATGATTAGTTTAACAACGGCATTCACTTCCTCCTCAAGTGTCATTCGACTTGTATCGAGGCGGAGGTCGGGATGCTCTGGAGCTTCGAAGGGAGCACTGATGCCAGTGAAGTCTTTCACCTCTCCACGACGGGCACGAGCGTAGAGTCCCTTAACATCGCGCCGCTCGCATTCTTCGAGAGGCGTAGCAATGTAGACTTCGCGGAAATCTTTTTCGCCGACAATGCCGCGTGCCATCCGGCGCAACTCTGCCGTAGGGGAGACGAAGCAGGCAATGGTGATGATGCCTGTGTCGACAAAGAGCTTGCCTATCTCGGCAATGCGACGTATGTTCTCGCGACGGTCTTCTGCAGAAAAGCCGAGATTACTGTTGATGCCTGCACGGATATTGTCGCCGTCCAGGATGCGGCAGAGGATGCCTCTTCGATGAAGTTCGCGCTCCACTCCGAGTGCCACGGTGCTTTTGCCGCTGCCGCTCAGGCCTGTCATCCATATCATGATGCCCTGCTGACCGAGCAGCGATTCTTTGTCCTCGCGACTCATCATCTTGTCGAAGATGGGAAATACTACTTCCATGGTTTTGTGCTTAGGGTTGTTTTGTGCTTAATGCTTAGGGTTGTGTTTGGTAAGGTCGTGTGCCGTTCCTGTGTATTGTATTATCTGATGGGCCATATCAACGGTATGACGAATACGCTTATTATGAAGACGATGATGTTCAGCGGCAGTCCGACCTTGACATAGTCGGTGAAGCGATAGCCGCCAATGTTCTGCACGAGCAGGTTCGTCTGGTAGCCGATGGGGGTGCTGAAGGCGGCCGATGCTGCTATGCAGATGCAGATGAGAAAGGGCATGGGGTCGACGCCAAGCTTTTCTGCTACGGCAAGAGCCAGCGGGAAGGAGAGTGCTGCCGCTGCATTGTTGGTGATGAGTTCCGTGAACAGGTTGGTGATGAGGAACAGGATGGCCAGCATCGCATAGGGACCGTGCGTGGTCTGTCCGATAGCGTCGGCGCATGCGATGATGGCATCGGCAATGTAGCTGGCGAAGCCTGAGTTCTGCATGCCTTTCGATATGGCAAAGGCACAGGCAATGGTTACAAGGACGTCCCACGACATGTACTTGCTGTAGTTCTTGGCGTTGAAGATGCCTGTCCAGGCCATGATGACGGTCGTGATGCTGACGAAGAAGAACATGTCGAACCTGAAGCCCGGCAGAAGTGCCTTGACGGAAGGCAGTTCTCCTATGGTGGCGCCGGCTACCATGAAGAAGAGCATGAGGAGCGAGAGGTATCGTTTCCTGTGACCGAGCGGCTGGCTCTCGATGTCGTAGCTGGAGATGAGCAGGCTGCTTGAGTCACGGAAGGTGCCGACAAACTTGTCGTCCGTGATGAGCACGAGCGTGTCGTGCCTCTCGAGTGGGATATTTGTCCAGTCGCCAGTCAGCAGCGTGCCGCCGCGGAGGATGGAGTGGACCGATGCTCCGTAGTGACGATAGAAGTCGAATTCGTGGAGGCTCTTGCCTATTCCCGGGAAACGGCTCCTGAGCACTACCTCTACCATGTACATGCCTTCGGGCATGTCTTTCCCGCCTGACATGTCCTCGCGCTTGTCGGGCAGCAGACAGTGGCTATAATATATAAGGTATGTGAGGCCGGAGAGGCAGATGATGATGCCGACCTTCCCTATTTCGAACATTCCCATTCCCTCGTGTCCGGTGTCCTGCATGAGGCCGTCGACGACGAGGTTCGTGCTGGTGCCGATGAGCGTGCACATGCCTCCGAGGATGGTGGCATAGCTCAGTGGGATGAGGAACTTGGTGCAGGAGAGGCCGACTTTCTTCGACCAGTTCTTGATGATAGGGGCGAAGATGACGACGACGGGCGTGTTGTTGAGGAATGCGGAGAGGGCTGCGATGGCGGGAAGAAAGCGTGCGTTGGCCTGCGTGACGCTGGTCTTGCCCTTGGGCATGAGGCGGAGTATGGTGTTCTCAAGCAGGCCGCTGCGGCGTACTCCTTCGCTGACGAGGAAGAGGAGCGCCACGGTGATCATGCCCTTGTTGGAGAAGCCCTCGAGGCATTCCCTGGGCGTGAGGACGCCGCCGCAGAGCATGAGGACGACGCATGTGAAGAGGATGAGGCCGGGCTTGAGGCTGTCCCGGACGAGCGCCCATATCATGAGGGCGAGGCAAATGCCGACGTATGCGATGCTGAACATTATCCGAAGAGTTCTCTTACGGCTTCGACGACGCGGCGGACGGGCGTGAGTGCGATGCCGTACCGTGCGGGGTCGAGTCCTTTTATGTTGTGTGCGGGGATGAGGATGCGGCTGAAGCCGAGCTTCTGGGCTTCGGCGATGCGCTGCTCTATGCGGGAGACGGGGCGTATCTCGCCGCTGAGTCCGACCTCGCCTGCCATGCATGTGTCGCTCTCTATGGGCATGTCGCCGTTGCTTGAGAGGACGGCTGCGACGACGCTCAGGTCGACGGCGGGGTCGGTTACGCGCAGTCCGCCGGCGATGTTGAGGAAGACGTCCTTCTGCGCGAGCTTGAATCCGACGCGCT
>JAFLUV010000094.1 GCA_022508635.1 Prevotellaceae bacterium | reverse complement strand
TACGCAAGACGAACGGCGCAGGCTCGTGGTCCTCGAAGTACGACATCTACCGCCTCGCTTTCGACAACGGCGAGTGGGGACAAGACTACAACTCCGACGCAGCAGAGTCAGGCGTAGTGAGAGTAGCATACAACTGGACAATGCTCGGCACTAACGGCGCACTGCACAAATGCTTCAAAAGCGACAACATCGAAAACGGACTCTCCAGCCGCATCCTCATAGCAGAGATGCCCGACTCCAGCTTCGAAAAAATGCCCAAGTTCGGCTCACGCTCAGCTTCCGACGAAAGCCGCATACAACAAGCAGTAGCACGCCTGCGCGCCGCCAGCGGATTCGTAGACACACCACGCCTGCGTGCCGCAATCGAGGAATGGGTCGAACAGAAACGTGTAGAGGCCGCCAAGGACATCGACCACGTGAAGGACACCTACCGCAAACGTGCCGCCGTCATCGGCTTCCGCGCCGGCATCATCTTCCACCTGCTCACGGGAAAGCAACACGAAGACGAAGCATGCTTAGACTTCGCCACCACCATGGCAGACTACACACTCCAAGGACAAATCGCAGCTTTCGGCGAAGCCCTGCAAAGCCAATGGGCGGATACCCACGGCCAGGGCAAACGGTACTCCAACTACTCCGTCTTCGACAGGCTGCCACCCGTCTTCACAATGGACAACGTGCGCACACTCAAACGCGGTCACTGCTCAGATGCCTCCATGCGCACAATCATCTCACGATGGACGCGCGACGGATGGATAGAGAAGGCCGACGCAAAGCAATGGAGAAAAACCAAGGCAAAAGTGTGACATTGTTACATTGTTACGTAACATTTAGTAGGTTCGCATTGTTCGAGGCGGCAGGGGATGTACCTGCCGCCTCCCTCATGTCGGCGGCTCGGTGCCGGCTATGGCGGAGTAGGGCGGAATGTCCTCTACGAAGTAGTAAGTACCGCTCGCATAGTCGATGTGGCAGCAATAATGTTGCAAGCCGTTGCTTACAACGAGCCACTGCACGCGAAGTCGGATGTTATAGCGGCTTATCTGCTCGAAAGCCTGCTGCGTGACCTCCACGTCGGGTGCCTTGTACTCCACTATCATCACGGGCTCTGCCTGCCTGCCGTAGACTACCGTGTCACAGCGTTTTCGCGTATTTCCCAGCCGGATGGATACCTCGTTGCCGATGCATGCTGCGGGATAGCCCTTGCAGGACATGAGGTAGTGGACGAACTGCTGGCGCACCCGTTCCTCTGGGGTCAGGGCTACGTATTTGCGCCTCAGAACGTCGAATACGTACTGCTTCCCTGCCTTTGTCAGGACTTTTAAGTCGGTTTTCGGAATGTTCAGTGCCTCCATATTATATTTTTTGCTAACTTTGTCCCTGCAAAATTACACAATACATGAAGACGAAGCAAGAAATCGTAGAGAATTGGTTGCCAAGATACACACAAATGCCGCTCGAGGCCTTTGGTACGTACATCCTGTTGACGAACTTCAACAACTATGTGGACATCTTCTGCGAGAAATTCGGCATAGAAAAGCCGGACTACAGCTCCAACATGCGGTGCGCTACGGCGGATGACATCACCATCATCAACTTTGGCATGGGTAGTCCCAATGCTGCTATCATCATGGATCTGCTCAGTGCCGTCAAGCCCCGCGCCTGTCTTTTCCTGGGCAAGTGTGGCGGCATCTCGCCCAAGACACGGCGTGGCGACTTGGTGCTCCCCATTGCAGCCATCAGGGGCGAGGGGACGAGCAACGACTACTTTCCGCCCGAAGTACCCGCCCTGCCTGCCTTCATGTTGCAGCGTGCCGTCAGCAGTGCCATTCGCGATATGAGCTTTGACTACTGGACGGGAACAGTCTTCACCACAAACCGGCGCGTATGGGAGTATGACGACCATTTCAAGGAATACCTGCGTACTACCCGCGCGATAGCTGTGGATATGGAGACGGCAACGCTTTTCACTTGTGGCTTCGCCAATCGCATCTCTACAGGAGCACTGCTGCTTGTCAGTGACAACCCCATGACGCCCGAGGGCGTAAAGACAAGCGAGAGTGACAAGCAAGTGACGGAAAGCTTTGTGGAGAATCACGTGAACGTAGGCATCCAGGCTCTCGAAATGATTAAGCAGGACAAGAACACCGTTCGTCACCTGAAATTCGACTTCTGACATGGCAGCACCAAAAACCTACGAGGAAATCCTGCGCAGTATCAAGACCCAGAAGGTTGCACCCGTCTATTATCTGATGGGAGAGGAGGATTATTACATCGACCGCCTGAGCGGTGATATAGTCGATGCTGTGCTGAGCAAGGAGGAGAGAGACTTCAATCTTGACATCGTATATGGCGCCGAGACAAATGTCGACAAGGTGATAGACTTGGCACATGCCTATCCGATGATGGCAGAACGCCGAGTAGTACTGGTGCGCGAAGCACAGGCGCTTCGTTCGTTGGACGGCTTGGAGTCCTACCTGAAGCATCTCACGCCTACCACCGTACTTATCTTCTGTCACAAGCATGGCAAGCTGGACATGCGCAAGTCTGTCGCCAAAGCCATACAGCAGACAGGGGTAGTCTTCGAGAGCCGCAAACTATACGATAACCAGCTGCCGCCCTTCATCTCGCAGTATTTCCGCCAACAAGGCGTGGACATCGAGCCGCAGGCGGTGCAGATGCTTGCCGGATATGTGGGCTCCGACCTGAGCCGGCTCACTGCGGAGATGGACAAGTTGCTGTTGGCTCTCCCAAAGGATGGCAGCAGGGTGGTGGGGACAGAACTCATAGAGCAGCAGACGGGCATGAGCAGGGAATTCAACGACTTTGAACTACAGGCCGCACTGGCTGCCCGCAACGTCTATCGTGCCAACCAGATTATAAAATACTATCAGGGCAATCCTCGTAGCTTTTCCATTGTGCGTACATTGACAAATTTGTTTACATTTTTTTCGGACGTTATGCTTGCCTATTATGCTCCAGAAAAGACCGACAATAGCATCGCAGCATGGATAGGGAAGAACGAATGGAAGGTACGGCAGGACGTAGGACCGGCACGCAGGAACTATACCGGAGTGAAGGTAATGCAGATTCTGGGTGAAATACGCAAAACTGATGCCAAAAGCAAGGGGGTAGGAGGCTGCAGAACACCTCACGAAGAGCTTTTGCAGGACTTAATTTTCTTTATTTTGCACTAAAATCGTCCCGTTTCCACTCTATTTTGATGTGTGTCATGCCCCCTTGATTTTGGGTGTTATGCACTGATAAAAAAAGCGTTATATCGGGTGCAGACCCTCTGAGAATCGCGTAGAATTTCTTACGATGAGCCGTACCCCGAAAAAACGAAATCCTGACGTGTTTTGCCTCTAAACTCCATTTTCCTGCTCTTTTCGGTGTGTTTCCGAAAATTTTGATTTGAAAATTAAAATTCAATCGCACAAAGTAAAACAATCCCTACGAAGCAAGGATTACAAAACGTGCATATAGTCCCTTGCGTGTGTTTATCTTTGTAGATTTGAATAGCAAAACTAAAACTAAAGAGTTTGCATACTAAAACAGATTTTTATTCATAAACGCATAATGCATGTATATATCTAATAACCAAAGATTAATACGTTTTTATTAAGAAAAGAAACACATATTTTTGCACATACGTGGTGGTTTTATGCAGTTCCCGGCACGATACGCCTCAATAGAGTATATATAGGCATAAATTACGCATTCAAGGCCAGTATATTGGGTAGTTTTTGTGAAACCTGCTTACTTTAAGTGGTTTTTGAAGGAATTTAGAGAATTGAAGCGATGTAATACTACAAATGTAAATTCGATATTTAGATATATAAATTCAAAAACCGAAAGCAAAAACCAAGGATGTGATACGCGATTTTAAATTGAAAGTTTTGTGAATTGAACGGAAATTTGTAACTTTGCATTCGGTTTAGAAACGAAAACAATCGGGTTTTGTCCCACGTATGCATTAAAGACACATGAAAGATCGCATTATTACCCTCATGAAGCACATGGGAATGTCGCAAAAAACATTCGCTTCGGAAATATGTATTTCGGAAGGAGCCCTTTCGAGTATTTTCAATGGAAGGACAAAGCCTACGCTTAATACCGTGAACAATATCCATGAACGTTTCCCGGAAATTAACATGGGCTGGCTGATAGATGGCAAGGGCGACATGTTTCTTTCGGGGGCGCATGCTGGCTCTCAGGACGGGGCGAACGGAGGCGAGGATGCCGTTCCTTCAGGGCACCCTGCCGGGTACCCCTTGCAGGGAGGCTTCCCGGAGCAGAGTGTTATGCCCCAGTCGGTGCCACCTCAGATGCCATACACAACCGTTATTGCGAAAAATCACGACAAACCGATACGGCGAATATCGGAAATCCGTGTCTTTTATGACGACGGGACCTTTGAGGTTTTCCCGGGAAATACGTGAAAAGTGTCGGAACATACATCGTGTTCCGATATTTTTTTGTACCTTCGCAGTACGTTTATATAAATTATGTATATGAAGAAATATATTTTGGATCTTCAGGTTACCTCCGTTGAATGCCTCAGCGAACGCCATCTTTTGCTTGTGGCAACAGATCCCTCGGGGGTGCTTCCGGATATGTGTCCAGGACAGTTCGCACAGCTTCGTATTGATGATAGTAAGGATACCTTCTTGCGACGTCCTGTCAGTATACACGACGTAGATCGCACAAAGAATGAAGTCAGCTTCCTTGTACAGATGGTAGGCAAAGGCACTTCGTCGCTCCGAATGAAGCAGCCGGGTTCTGTGCTGAATGCCATTCTCCCGCTGGGGCAGGGATTTACAATGCCCGCGTCTGGCGGAGAGCAGTTCCTGCTCGTAGGTGGCGGCATAGGCATTGCGCCGCTTCTCTTTATGGGAAAGGAGATGCAGAGGATGGGCATGCGTCCCACATTCCTGCTGGGTGCACGGAGCGCGTCAGACCTGCTTCGAATGGATGCCTATCGTGCTTGTGGCGATGTCTGCGTGACGACGGAAGATGGCTCCGAAGGCGAGAAAGGCTTCGTTACGCAGCATAGCATTTTGCAAGAGAAACACTTTGACCACATTGCAGTATGTGGCCCTAAGCCTATGATGATGGCAATGGCTTCCTATGCAAAGAAGGTGGAAACGCCGTGCGAAGTAAGTCTGGAGAACATGATGGCTTGTGGCTTGGGTGCCTGTCTTTGCTGTGTGGAAGACAGCGTGGACGGCAATGTCTGCGTTTGTAAGGAGGGACCTGTATTTGATATAAAGAAACTGAAATGGCAGATTTAAGAATAAACATAGCGGGGCTGGAGTTTGCGAATCCTGTACTCACGGCCAGCGGAACGTTCGGCTATGGTATCGAGTATCAGGATTTCATCGACCTGAGTCGTCTGGGAGGCATTGTGGTCAAGGGGACGACTTTGCATCCGAGGGAAGGGAACCCCTATCCGCGAATGGCGGAAACGGCGCAGGGAATGCTCAACTGCGTGGGTTTGCAGAACAAGGGCGTGGAGTACTTCTGTACCCACATCTATCCGCAGATAAAGGACATCAAGACAAACATGATAGTCAACGTGTCCGGCAACACTCCCGAGGACTATGCCGAGTGTGCGGCACGTATCAATGAACTGGAGTGCATTCCTGCTATCGAGCTCAACATCTCGTGTCCCAATGTCAGGCACGGCGGCATGGCCTATGGCACGACGGCCGATGGCGCAGTCAGTGTGGTGAAGGCCGTGCGCGAGGCATACGGGAAGACGCTTATCGTGAAGCTTTCGCCGAACGTATCCAGCATCACGGACATCGCCCTTGCCGTGCAGGATGCGGGTGCCGATGCCGTCAGTCTCATTAATACGCTGATGGGCATGGCAATCGACGTAGAGAAGCGCAAGCGTCTCCTGAGCATAGGGACGGGAGGGCTCAGCGGCCCTTGCATCAAGCCGGTAGCCCTGCGTATGGTTTATCAGGTGGCGCACGCTGTGCAGATACCAGTCATTGGAATTGGCGGCATCAGCAATGCGAAGGATGCATTGGAGTTCCTTTTAGCAGGCGCTTCTGCGGTAGAGATAGGAGCAGCTAATTTCCTTGACCCGGCCATCAGCGTTAAAGTGGTGGAAGGTATTGACGCGTACCTGGAGAAGCACGGGTTCGCGAGCGTAAGGGATATAGTGGGAATATGCGAATAGACATCATCACCGTATTGCCGGAACTGATACAGGGCTTCATGCAGGAGTCCATCGTCGGACGGGCACAGAAGAAGGGCTTGGTGGAAATACATATCCACAATCTGCGCGACTACACGCTGGACAAGTGGCGTCGCGTGGACGACTATCCTTTCGGCGGCTTTGCCGGCATGGTCATGCAGTGCGAGCCTATTGACCGTTGTATCTCTGCCCTGACCGCAGAACGTCACTATGATGAGATTATCTTCACCTCGCCCGACGGCGAGCAGTTCAACCAGCCGATGGCCAATACCCTCTCGCTCTGCGAGAACATCATCATTCTCTGCGGTCACTATAAAGGCATCGACTATCGCATACGCGAGCATCTCATTACCAAGGAAGTGAGCATAGGCGACTATGTGCTGACGGGCGGAGAGTTGGCGGCAGCCGTGATGGCCGATGCCATTGTGCGCATCGTTCCCGGAGTGATTGGCGACGAGCAAAGCGCCCTCTCTGACTCCTTTCAGGACAATCTCCTGGCGGCTCCCGTCTATACCCGTCCTGCGGAGTACAAGGGGTGGAAGGTGCCCGAGGTACTGCTTTCCGGCAACGAGCGCCTGATAAAGGAATGGGAATTGCAGCAGAGCATGGAGCGCACACAGCGTCTTCGCCCTGACTTGCTGGCAGGCGAAACTGCCGCCCTGAAGAAGAAAAAGCCTAAAAAGTAAAGCGTGATATGGAAAAGAAAGAGAAGGAAATGAACCTGTACATCATTGCAGGCTGCAATGGTGCTGGCAAGACGACCGCTTCGTTCACCGTCCTGCCCGAGATGCTGGGATGCCGCGAGTTCGTCAATGCAGACGAGATAGCCGCAGGCCTTTCGCCCTTCAACCCGGAGGGAGTGGCTATTCAGGCCGGCCGGCTCATGATAGACCGCATCATATATTTGCTGAAGGAGGGCGAGAGCTTTGCCTTTGAGACGACGTTGGCAACGCGCTCCTATGTCAAGCTCATCCAGCAGGCACGCAAGCGCGGCTACTTCGTCACGTTGCTCTTCTTTTCGCTGAGCACCCCCGAACAGGCCGTTGCGCGTGTCGCAAAGCGCGTTGCGATGGGAGGGCACAACATCCCGACGGAAGTCATCCTTCGTCGCTATGAGGCGGGCTTGAGCAACCTGTTCCGTCTCTATATGCCAGTCTGCGACAGCTGGGCGCTTTACGACAACAGCGACTGTCCTGCCGTTCGCATAGCATCTGGCATAGGCGGCAACAAGGTGGAAGTCTACGAAGCGGAGGCCTATCGACTGCTTCAGGAAAAATACGGTAAGCCGGAGGAGGGCAAGGAAGCATGAAGGAGAAAGAGATAAAGGAGATGCAGCGTCTGATAGACGAAGGTGTACGACGTGCGCAATGCCGTCTGTGGCAGCGTGCGGGAGCCGCTCGCCAGAGCCTGGTAGTATGTCGTGGCGGCAAGATAGTGGAGATGGTGCCCGACATAGAGAAGTACACATCCGATAGTAGCAACGGCGACCCCTTGGCACGTCGCAACAGGTAAGGCTTACGCCCCCTCCCTGCCGTCCGTGTCCTCTCCGTTGCCGTCGTCCTCTGCCTCGCCCGTGTCGGGGATGCTGCCGTTTTCGGGGAAATTGTTACATTGTTACATTGTTACGTAACATTTAGTATGTTCCACTATGCAGAAAGCGACCGCATCCTTATAGGTTAACACGTCCCTGCAACCTGCCGAGTGGCGTGCGCGACACGCGTGACCCAACGTATGCACATTTTCGCAGGCATGATTCCCCATTAGAAACAATTTTTAGGGGAAAATGTACTTTTTGTTGTTAAAATCTTGTTCAATTTGATAAAATTATATAATTTTGCAGAAATTTAGCATATTATGTAAACTTTTTCTTTGTGTTGTGCCTCATTGAAACCATATTTCCGGGACACTTCACGATTTAACAAGGGTGCATGTATGTTTCAGAATGGTATTAACCTGTTAAGGCATATAATATAATAAGGTATAAAGACATAAGGATATTTTTTATTAACAATTAACAAAAATAACATGGGTAAAAAAATTCTGTTATTGCTTGTTTGTGCTTTCATGAGCACAAGCATGGCTCTCGCTCAGAAGGAGATGACGGGTACCGTCGTCGACAGTGAGACGGGCGAGCCCATTGTCGGTGCTGTTGTCCGCGTGACGGGGCAGCCCACAACGGGGGGGGGCACTCACAGACATTGACGGCAAGTTCCAACTCAAGGGGATTCCGTCGGATGCCAAGACCGTAACCGTATCCTTCATGGGCACCAAGACTCAGGAGGTGCCAGTCCGCGCTAACGTAGTGGTGCGCCTGGAGCCGGAAGTAAAAAGCATCGACGAAGTGATGGTCGTTGCCTTCGGTACGCAGAAGAAAGGTACGTTCACCGGATCGGCTGCCATTGTGGGTGCCAATGAGATTGAGAAAGTGCAAGTGACGAATCCCGTAGACGCTTTGCGTGGCAAGGCTGCCGGTGTGCAGGTCTATTCTGCCAGCGGTGCTCCAGGCACGACACCTACGATTCGCATCCGTGGCGTGAACTCTATTAACGCAGGCAACGCTCCGCTGATTGTCCTGGACGGTTCTCCCTACGACGGCTCCCTGAACGACATCAACCCTGCCGACGTGGAGAGCATGACGGTGCTGAAGGATGCCTCTTCTACTGCATTGTATGGTGCACGCGGTGGCAATGGCGTGATTCTCATTACGACAAAGACTGCCAAGAAGAACACGCCCGTTGTCGTGAACTTCGACGCCAAGTGGGGTAGCAACATGCGTGGTGTGCCTGAATACAACAAGATAAAGAGTCCGGCTCAATACTATGAGACATGGTACGGCGCCCTAAACACGTATGCTAAGAACATGTGGGGCTGGGATGCAACACAGCGTTGGAAATGGGCCAATGAGAACTTGATTAACGGTAAGGACACGGGTCTCGGCTACAACGTCTATACGCTGGACGGTGCAG
>JAFLUV010000093.1:6137-9463 GCA_022508635.1 Prevotellaceae bacterium | reverse complement strand
TCAGAGGGATGCTGCAGATGGCGGCATAGCACTCTCGGCACTACCCCACTCCTTATTAGGCTGACTTCCCATCTCCAGGACAAGGGTGGCGCCGTTCTTTATGTCTTCGTGACTGAACCAAGGTTTATCCCAAGGCTGCCCATTGAGGGTTGCACGCTGAATATACTTGTTCTCACGACTGCTTCCTTTGGCAATGATATGCAGTTCCTTGCCACTGGGCAGTTGGACACGGACGTCCGAGAAAAGTGGCGAACCGATATTATAGACTGGGAAACCAGGGGTAACGGGATAGAAACCGAGCGAGGAGAAAACTACGAAGGACGTCAGACCACCGCCATCCTCATCGCCAGGAATGCCCATCACATCATTGCGGAACCAAGTGTCAAGACATTGACGGATGCGCTTCTGTGTCTTCCAGGGTGCACCAGCATAATTATATATATAAGGTATATGAAGCGAAGGCTCATTTGCCATCGTGAACTGACCAATGTTACCTGTCTGGTCAGGCAGCTGTTCGTAGAACTCCCGCTTACCACGCCCCATAGGTTCAGCAAAGGTACGATCCAGTTCGCGAGCCATAGCCTCACGTCCACCCATTAACTGTGCAAGGTCGGCAAGGTTATGCTGTACATCCCAGCGGTAGGTCCATCCGTTGTTTTCGTCGTAAGCTTCGCGAGCACCAATACCACCACCAAAACGATAGTCAAAGTCGGGCAGGAAATTTCCGTCCTTGTCCTTCGGATGGAAAAAATGCGTATCAGCGTTCCACACATTCCGGTAATTGTAACTAAGAGCCAGATACTTGTCTACATCATCCTTCCTGTCTAAAAATTCTGCTATGCGCGAAAGACACCATTCATCGTAGGCCGTACCAAGGGTGACAGCTACAGGCTGACGCTTCTCGAAGGGAGTGACATTAGGGTCAGTCTCTGCCTCACCTGGAGCCAAAGCAGGAATGTAACCATGTTCCTTGTAGAATTGATCAATCCACCCTGCTGGCCGCCCACTCCAAGGCGCCAACGTCTTTTCCTCGATACCCTTCCGGCAGTACTCAAAAGCACGTGCAGCGTCCACGTCAAGTCCCTTCCAGAGAGCATCAGCCACCATTGCCGCACCATGATTGCTGTTCATACGGCGTGTGTCGCCCGTCATTTCAGGAAAAGTTGGCATCCAACAAGTACCCATCTGCTCTGCCATGCGGAGATAACTCTCGATGATGTTCTCTTCCTTCTGCGGCTGTATGAGGGCACGCAGGGGATGAGCAGCACGGTAAGTATCCCATATCCAATCGTCGGTATAGAAGGGTTTACCCTCGTCACTATGTACTTGCCCATCGAAAGCAGAGAAATAGTACCCGTCCTCGCTAAGGCAGACGGGACGCTCAAAGGTACGATAGTATGCAGTATACATTACTGTCTTCTGGTCGTCCGTTCCGCCCTTGACCTTTATATTGCCGAGGGTCTCGTTCCATTCCTTACGACCTTCTTTTACGACTCTGACAATATCGAAGTCCTCAGCCTGCTCTCGTCTGAGATTCTTTTCGGCCTGCTCCTGGCTGATAAGGGAGATGCCATAGCGGAAGCAGACCTTCTTTGTCCCAGCAGGGAAGCGAAGAGCAGCACAGGCTCGATGTTCCTCTGCAGTCTTTTCCTCCATAATCTTTCCGTCGCGAAGCATACCGCCCTGCTCTGGTTCCACATCAAATTCACCAGAGAAGTAAATTTTCATGTTCCTGCTCAGCCATTGACTGCCAGAGACGCTCCTGCCGTCCGTCTGCATGCTGCCATTCTCCGTAAACAGCATAATAGTGGCAGGTGCGGAAGGTTCGAGCAATGTCAACTCATAGATGGCACTCTGGTGACAGACTGCAAGGTGGACATCGATACTTCCATCAGCAATCTGGACCCGATAGTCATAGGGTGTAATGTGCTCATGATCCCAAGTGACAGGCACAACATCGCGAAGTGGTTCAGCCTGTGTAATACTCAGGCGGAAAGCGCTTCGCTCACGATGGTTGGTAACGACGATTGGCAGACCGTCAAGCATCTCAGTAGTGTAGTCGTTGCGCGTCGGGTAGATACGCATCAAACTGTTCGGCAACTGGATAGTAGGAAAGCAAGGCACCAGCAGATGGCTGATACTGCCAATGTATGGATTAACATAGTCGACAGGTTCCTTCTCGGAGACTACGGAACAAGCGAGAAAAGATGTCATTAAGGCCACGAAAAGGCAATTCAGACACTTCTTCATATTATTTTTATTATTATTTCAGCACAAAGATACGAAAAAAAGGGAAGAGTAAGGAGTAGAAAATGAAGAAATTCGTATCTTTGTGCTGCAAATACTAACAGATAATCAATATGAGACATCTTTCGCTTATCCTGATACTTTCTTTTGCCTGCGGTCAGGCGTTGGCTCAGTCTTCCATTAAGACGACTTTAGTAAAAGGTCCCGGCCGCGACAGGCTAGAAGGACCGGCTATGATCTGCGACGGAAAAACCAACACGAAATGGTGCGTTGACATTCCGAGAGAAATGCCATATACCATTATTCTTGATGCAGGACAACAGACAAACATCGCTGAATATGGATTTACGACAGGCGACGACACGAGCATGTATCCTGAACGCAATCCCATAACATGGCGGGTGAGCGGCAGCAATGACAAGGAAACTTGGCAAACCATTGACGATCAAAAGAACAACCATAGTCTTCCCGCCGAGAATGAGCAGGAGTATCGCTTTAGGCCTACAGCCGCCGGAGCAAAAAGTGAATTCCGCTACTTCCGCTTTGAGTTCTTCCGTCTGGCTGGCGGCACACGCATCCAGCTTAGCGAAATTAGTCTTTACAACACGATTCAGACACCTGTAAAAGCAACCTTCGTAAGCGGTTCCGGACAAGCTACCAAAGAGGGAGCAGCAATGGTCTGCGACGGACGGCTTTACACAAAGTGGTGCATTGACGAGCCGAGGCAGATGCCTTACACGGTTATTCTCGACGCAGGCAGCCAGACCCCTGTCTCTGAATATCGTTTTTGGACGGGCGATGACACACACTCTTACCCCGACCGCAATCCCGTGTCATGGCGTGTTTCCGGCAGCAACGACAAGGAGACATGGACTACCCTTGACGAACAGAAGGGCAACCGTCGCCTTCGCGACGAGAACGAGCAGGAGTATCGCTTCAAGCCTGCCGTCATAGGTCAGTATCGCTACTACCGCTTCGAATTTATCCGTATGACGAACGGCACGCGTTTTCAGCTCAGTGAAATAAGACTCTATAAGTAAGAAGACTTGCCTAATGACTGATTACTGCTCCGAAACAGA
>JAFLUV010000093.1:0-6037 GCA_022508635.1 Prevotellaceae bacterium | reverse complement strand
AAGACTCTATAAGTAAGAAGACTTGCCTAATGACTGATTACTGCTCCGAAACAGAATTTCAGAAATACTTAAGTGTTTTGAAAGTTTTACTTAAGTACTTCAGAAATTTACACTTAAGTGTTTCTACAAATAGGGAAATCCCTATCCACTATTCTGTTTTTCCCTTTCAGGAATCAGGGAGATTGCAGATCTTTGCACCACAGAAACGACAAAAATATCATAACATGAAACTTTCACACTACCTCTACATGGCAATCTTCCTAATGCCAGCCTTGATCTTTACTTCGTGCAGGGACATGGAAGATACCGACCAATCAATGGTACTCTCCGGTCAATGGCGCGGCAACTTCGGTATGTTCTATGAGTACGTTGACCGCTATGGCAGAAGCTATATCTTCGACTCATACAACACTTATCTTACCTTTATCCCTGCGCGTAACTACGCAACCTACGGCAGGGGAACGCAGGTGGACTATTATGATTATGGACCTTATCTGTACCAATACTATCAATTTAACTGGTCAGTGAGAAACGGTATCGTATACCTTACTTATCCTTATGACCCGGAACTGAATACAACTATTGGCAGTTATCGAATGACTAACGATTACTTTACGGGGTACTGCAATGGTGCATCGGAACCATTCCGCCTATACAAGTTGGTCGATTACTACGATTGGTCGCCCTACACTGGCAGTTACGGCTACTACGACCGCAATGACTGGGGCAGCTATTATCCTTACTATGTGCCTCATAGCCGCAGTGCAGAAGAAGTATCTTCCGACAGTTTGGACACCAAAGGATCTGTTATCAAAAGAGGTCGCAGGATAACGTACTAACCAAGAAAAGACTACTGCCAACAACTGCTAACGGCATCAAGCTGGAGGGCTGAGACATTGATTTCGGTGCCCCAGAACTCAAGCCCTGTACCACAATCACCACGACGTGCCATCGAATAGCTGTAAAGGCCATCATCAACGAAGACTTCGACAGAAGTACGGTCAATGTAAACATCCAGCGTAAGTGAGAGACTTGTAGGGTCTTGCGGAGAATAAAACTGACCGTTCAGGGTATTGTGGTTGAGATCGTAGTCTACGATATTATATCCGTCAAGCCGTAAACCGGCATTGGTAGCGTAGGTAAGGTTGAGCGTAGCACGAAGATGGACACCATCCTGCCTGGCATAAGGGCGCAAAGCAGCATTGACATCCCGTTCACTTAGAGCATCTTCACTGGAATATAGCGGTGTCAGCAAAGAAGCTACCTCGGCAACAGGCTTACTTATGAGACGGATACCGTCCTTCGTGGTGCGCAGCATCAACTCTGTTGGCAAGAGCATTTGTCCACGGAAAGGCATACCGGGATGGTCTATGTTGGCCCACCCTATCTGTATACGTCGTCCGTCGGGTATGTGGTTGAAAGTCTGAGCGGCATAGATAAGTCCCGTAGAGAAACGATGCTTGCCGCTCTCGGGTGTGAAAGTCTTGCCATCGAAACGGCCTACCATATAAGTATTGCTGGCCCCATACATTACCCAGCGCACGTCAGAAGGATTATCATCGACAGACAGAGGGAAGAGATCGGGACACTCCCAAAAACCATTCACATGGCTCTGGTAAGTCCAGTCTTTCAAGTTAGAAGACGTATAGATACTGTGTCCGTTGCGTTCATTAAGGACAAGAACCCACCAGCCTTCTTCTGCTTCTCCACCAGAGGATTTCCACCAGAAAAGCCGGGGGTCGCGTGTATCGTGTGTCTTCCAACGTTCGTGCGAGTCGATGACAGGATTGTTGGTATATTTGTGGAGCGTCATACCGCCATCCAGACTGTATGCAATACACTGTGCCTCCCGGTCGCTACGGTCTGCAGTATAGGCATAGACGAGAGGCGGTTGCTTCTTCGTGCCGAAACCAGAGGTATTGTCGCAGTCGAAGACTGCTGATCCGCTGAACATCGTGCCAAGCGAATCGGGATGAAGCACTGGTGCATGTTCTGTCCAGTGCAACAGGTCGGGACTCGTAGCATGCCCCCACGTCATGTTCTCCCATTCCCGTTCGAAAGGATTATGCTGATAATACAGATGATAGAGTCCGTCATGCCAGACACATCCGTTCGGATCATTTATCCATCCACGACGAGCCGAGAAATGGAATTGCGGGCGAAAAGCCTCATGGTAAAATGTTGACGCATCACGGATGGTGTCTGCCTGATAAACCTGAGCAAGGGCTTCTTCTTTGCCATCGAAAGTGATGGTCAGCGTCTTGCCTTTGTATGCGGTAAGATCTTTGAAAACCCAATACTCTGGATGTGGCGAAAGTCGTGCTACAACACTCAAATCGTCCACACCTTTCGCATGGAAGATCAGACGATGCCGATCTTCCTTCTGCGAAACAGGAAGGTTCAGGTACTTACACTTCACCTTGATATGCAGTTCTGCTGAAGGAGCAGAGCTGCATATCAAAGACAGTGCTGTGACAAGGATAATGCGTTTCAATGCCAAACGGCTTAAGCCACCTTGTTGAGTTTCTTGATAATTGAGAAGATGAAGAAAGCTGCAAGCAGACAAATTCCCATCAGAGTACCCCAAACGATGTAGAGAGGCATATCCCACATGTGGCCGGGAATGCTGACCAGCTTATTGCCCAATGCCGTTGCAACGAACCAGCCACCCATCATCATGCCTTTGTACTTGGGAGGTGCCACCTTTGTCACAAACGAGATGCCGATGGGCGAAAGCAACAGCTCGGCGAAAGTGAGAATAAGATATGTATTAATAAGCAAGTTAGGAGTAATGTCATATACATGGTTGGGGTGATCCGTTGCAGGCAGACCGATGCAGCTGACCAGCATGAGCAGGTAGGCACTGGCTGCGACAAGCATGCCAAGACCTATCTTAACGGGAGCCTTGGGTTCCTTGCCTTTCTTAGCGAGCCAACCAAAGAAGGCGATGCTGACGGGAGTCAATGCCACAACAAAGCAAGGATTGAACTGCTGGAAAATAGGAGCATCAACAGTAATGATCTCGCCTGCTGTCTGTATGTAGTTGTAACCAAGGGCAGCTGCGGGAGCGAGAATGAGCAGAGCATTGATGACCTTTGCTTTAACACTTCCACCACTAAGCAGCCCGAAGATGCCATAAACAATGAAGATGCACCAAATAAGGTTCATCACATTGAATGCCATACCTGTGACACCTGTAGCAGAACGTGCCGTGAACTCGTCAGCAAACCAAGTAAGTGTCAAACCATTCTGATGGAATGCCATCCAGAAGAAGATGACAACGGCAAAGACAAGGCAAAGGCAGACGATGCGCTCTTTTGTCTCGGCAGGCGACATTTCTTCGACCTTCTTTTGCTCCTTGCTTCCTGCATCCTGTTTTCTCTTGACGGTGAGCACCTGGCTATAAGTGCTTCGACCCAAGAAGTATATAAGAATGGAAACGATAACTGACACACAAGCAACGGCAAAAGCGAAATGATAGGAGTCAGCCTTGCTGTAGCCGAGCGAGGTCTGAGCCCAATCCATAATTTTAATGGCAGCGGTAGGAGCGAACAAGGCACCTACGTTGATGGCCATATAGAAGAGAGAGAAGCCTGAGTCACGCTTGTCTGCAAACTCCGGGGCATTATAAAGATCACCCACCATCACTTGCAGGTTACCCTTGAACAAACCGGTGCCAAGGCTGACCAGCAATAGTGCTGCACCCATAGCTGCAATAGCAACAGTGCCACCTCCCAGGGGAACAGACAGCAACAAGTAGCCAAGGAACATAATCATAATACCGATGACGACCATTTTGCTATAGCCCCAACGATCGGCAGCCATGCCGCCAATAAGGGGTAAGAAATAGACGGCTGTCAAAAACGAAGTGTAGATTTCGCTCGCCGTGCCTGCGGCGAAGCCAAAGTTCTCACCAAGAAAGAGAGCAAATACTGCGAGCATTGTATAGTAACCGAAGCGCTCGCCGGTGTTAGCAAGGGCAAGTGTCCACAAGCCTTTAGGTTGACCTTCAAACATGTTTCTTTGATTTAAGTTAATAATTTAGCGCAAAGATACAAAAAAAATCCCAATATCTGGCCGGCTGTCGGTAATAATTTGTACTTTTGCGCACAGAAACGAAAAACACACATGAAAGGACTAACACCAAGAATCCTAAGTTGCATCAGGAATTACAACCGTGAAACATTCATGAAGGACCTGATGGCAGGTATCATCGTAGGCATCGTAGCTCTGCCCCTGGCCATTGCTTTTGGCATTGCCAGTGGCGTGACTCCCGAGAAAGGTATCGTCACTGCTATCGTAGCTGGTTTCCTCATCTCGCTGCTGGGCGGCACAAAAGTGCAGATTGGCGGCCCGACCGGAGCCTTCATCGTCATCATCTACGGTATCGTAAACAACCCTGAGTACGGCTTGCAAGGCTTGCTCATCGCCACCATTCTGGCAGGCATCATACTCATTGCCTTGGGAGTTTTCCGCCTGGGTGTGGTGATAAAGTTCATCCCCTATCCTATCATCGTCGGCTTCACGGCTGGCATTGCTCTGACTATCTTCACGACACAGATCAGCGACATCCTTGGCCTGACAGGGACGGCAGTGAGTACGACGGGAGAAATCATCCGCATTCCTCTCAAGACACCAGGCGACTTCGTGGGCAAATGGATTTGCTATGTTGAGAACATCAGGACGTTCAACCCTTGGAACTTCCTCGTTGCCATTGGTTCGCTGCTCATCATTATCTTTTCGCCCAAAGCACTGAAAGAAGTGCCGATGCTCAATAAGATTCCGGGTTCACTCTACGGCATTCTGCTCGGAACGGTTGCCGTGCTTGTCATGAAGCAGTACGGCATTGAAGGCATTGACACAATCGGCGACCGCTTCCAAATCCAGGCGCAGCTGCCGGAAATGGTCGTTCCGAGCATTACTTTTGAACTCATCCAGCAACTCATGCCTGTGGCTTTCACGATTGCCATCCTCGGAGCTATCGAGAGTTTGCTCTCTGCCACGGTTGCCGATGGTGTGATCAGCGACAAGCACGACTCGAACATGGAGCTCATTGCCCAGGGCGTGGCAAACATGGTGACGCCGCTCTTCGGAGGTATCCCTGCTACGGGAGCCATTGCACGCACTATGACGAACATCAACAATGGCGGACGCACCCCTGTTGCAGGCCTTATTCATGCCATCGTACTGTTGGCCATCCTGCTCCTCCTGATGCCATACGCGGAATATATCCCCATGGCATCGCTTGCCGCAGTACTGGTTATTGTAAGCTATAACATGAGCGGCTGGCGCACTGTCCGTGGTCTGCTGAAGAACCCGAAGAGCGATGTTGCCGTGCTCGTTGTGACGTTCCTGCTGACGATTGTCTTCGACCTGACGATTGCCATCGAGGCCGGCCTCATCCTGGCCTGTGCCCTCTTTATGAAACGCATTATGGAAACGACTGAAATCTCCGTCATCAAGGACGAAATAGACTTGGGCGATGCTTCGGACATGGCAATGCACGAAGAACATCTGACCATTCCGGAAGGCTGTACAGTCTATGAGATTAACGGCCCGTATTTCTTCGGCATTGCCAACAAGTTCGACGACTTGATGGCCAACATCGGGCACCAACGCCCACGCGTCCGCATCATCCGTATGCGAAAGGTACCCTTCATCGACTCTACGGGCATACACAACCTACAGACGCTCATCGAGATGAACCACGAGCAGGGCATCCACGTCATACTCTCTGGTGTCAATCCGAAAGTTCACAGCCAACTCCAGAAAGCCAACTTCTACGACCTCATAGACAGCGATCACATCTGTCCGCACATCGACGTAGCACTTGCCAAAGCCAAGGAGATTTTAGCAAAATAGCAGCATTGAAGCCGGATAGGTTTCTTGCAGACAAAAAGCTACCACTGGCACGGCAAGTGTCAGTGGTAGCTTCGCTATAAGCACATCTTTGTGACTTACTTCTTTTCCGAAGTGATCCACGCCGTTTCCTTTCTCAGCAGTTCCTCGATATAGTCGGGAATGTGTTGCGGATGGA
>JAFLUV010000092.1 GCA_022508635.1 Prevotellaceae bacterium | reverse complement strand
CGGTCTGACGCCGGGGCCTTGCGTGCTACATGACGAAGGCCTTGCCCTTCTGGACGTAGATGTTGCCGCGCTGTCCCTGGGCGAGGCGGCGCCTGAGGTCGCGGCGATGGAGGCGGATGCCGCTTAGGGTGTAGGCCTGCTCGTCGGAGGGCTGCTGCATGGTGAGCGGTGTGCTGGTGCCGTCCTCGTATGTGATGGTGACGGTGTCGCCCTTGCCTGCGCCGGGAATCGCATAGACGTTGCCGTCGGCGACGGGTGCAACCTGCTCGCCGTTGAGCCGTATGACGTAGGCGGGGTCCTTGAGCCCTTCGTAGCGGATGCGCAGGGGCTGGCCGGCGTGGCTACGGATGGTGGCGGCCGTGAGCCTGCCCTCCTGCCAGGTCTCGTCTACGGTGAAGTTGCCCTGTGCCTTGAGCCCGCTGACGCTGCCGCTGCTCCATGCCGTGGGCAGGGCCGGGAGGAGGGTGACGACGTCGTCGTAGGACTGGAGGAGCATCTCACAGATGCCGCTGGTGCAGCCAAAGTTGCCGTCGATCTGGAAGGGCGAATGTGCGTCGAAGAGGTTATAGTAGCATCCGCCGTAGTTGCTCATCTCTATGACGTAGCTCCCTGAATGCCTGAGCGCCAGGGTCAGGTTCCTGCGGGCGCGGTCGCCGTCGAGCAGGCGGCTGTAGGTATTGGTCTGCCAGCCCATGGACCAGCCCGTCACGTCGCCGTTGCGTGCTACCTGGGCGTTGCGCGCCGCCTCGAAGAGCCGCTGTGCCTCGGGGCTCGGGTCGTAGGCGTTGATTTGTGCCAGGGGATAGAGACACATGAGGTGGGAGAGGTGACGGTGCCCCTGGTCGGTGAGGGCATTGTTCTTCCACTCCGAGATACAGGGCTTGCCGCCGTAGGTCTCCGTCCAGAGGCCGCGGTCGAAGTGGTCGTAGAGGTCCTGTATGGCAGATATCTCGGCTGCGGTGAGCGGCGAGTCGCCGCCCAGCTCCCTATGCCCCGCCATCACGTTGTCCAGCAGCTCGTAGGCCGTCTGCTGGGCGAAGGCGGTCACGTCCTCCGGACCGTGCTCGGGACTCCACTCGCCCTTTATCTCGTACAGCCCGTTGGCATCCTTCGTCGAGATAGACTTGATGAAGAGGGCACACTGGTACATGACGGGCAGCGCCCTGCACAGGAAGTCGCGGTCTGCCGTATACTTGTAGTGCCTCCACAAATGTGAGCAGTACCATGCACCGAGCGTCTTCATCGAGCTGTTGCTCCATGTCGACGTGCCGCCGAATATGTTGTTCTCCACGGCCACCGTCCATCCCTTGGAGCCGCTCTTTAGCTTCGACGCCAGCTGATACCACGGCGAGTTGCTGCCGGGCGCGCCTAAGTCCAGTATGTGGTCGAGGAAGGGCAGGTGCATCTCCGACAGGTTGGCAGGGTCGGCAGGCCAGTAGTTCATCTGCACGTTGATGTCAGCGTGTATGTCGCAGTGCCAGAAGGATGTGTTGCTGCGGTCGTTCCAGATGCCCTGAAGGTTCGACGGGGCATGGATCGACGTATCGAGGTTGGTGCCGATGGTGAAGTAGCGGCCGTACTGGAAGTACAGTGTCTCGAGGAACAGCCCGTCGCTGCCCTGCTTGTTCTGCTCTGAGGCATTGTAGTACTTGATTAGGTCCTCCGTGGTCTTCTCGGAGTAGCCCCCCAGCTGTAGGCTTACGCGGTTCATCAGGCTGCTGTGTATTGCCTTGTGGTCGGAGAGCAGGGCGTCATAGCCCTTGCCGACTGCACCGTCGATGCGCGAGGCTACGGTCGCTGCCAGGCTAACCGCCGTCTGTCCGCTCACGCACCCTGGTTTCCCCGCGTCATAGTCCGTAGCCGCCGCCATGATGACGTCCGCCCACGTGGCGTCGCTTAGGCTGATGCCCTCCGGCGTGACGCTCAGCCGTCCGTCCGTCTTCACCCTGAACTGCGTGTCGTAGCTCACAATCTGCAGCTTCCCATGGAACGTAGCCGAGGCCGTACCGTCACTCTCCGTCCCGTACGTCACACCGCTCGCATTGATCTGACCGTCTGCATCGTAGCTTATCTCAAGTGCAAGCCTCTCGGTGCCTTCCGCCTCATAGCGGGCCACGAAGACACGGTCGGCGGCAGAGGCAAAGTATCGGCGGCGGAAGGCCGTCTGACGGTCGGGCGACCGGAAGTTGACGCCCGCCACGCCGTCAATGATATCCAGGTAGCGGCTGTAGTCCTCTATGGGCTTCCCCTCGCTCGCCTTGGCCGAGAACGTCCCGCTCTTATCCTTCACCAGTATGGAGCCGAAGTTCTGGAAGTAGCCCTGCCCTACGGAACTGCCGTTGGTGGCATATCCGCTCCATAGCGTCTTCTCGTTGAACTGTATGTCGTCGCATAGTATGCCGCCGCGTATGGTTGCGCCCAGCTGGCCGTTGCCCAGCGGAAGTGCGTACTCCATCCACGTATCAGCGACGCCTGTGGCAGTAGCCGGCACGTCGTACCACAACGACATGTCGTGTATCCCGCTTGGGCGCGATCCCCTCTGCCCGGTACAGTACTCCGATGGCAGTACGTCTGCTTCGCCTACGAGGTAGAGTATATTGTTCACGTCCCCGCTTGCCCACAGCCCGATCTCCTTGCCTGCACCCGTGCCGCCCCACTGGTTGAGGTAGCGGTTGGCCTGCGATGCAGCGCCCAGCCATGCCACCTCGTATCTCCCTACGTAGCTGGCATTGGTCGTCTTCTCGATGGTGAACCCACTGGCGTCGTTGCTCGTCCGCGTCTTGATGCGGCTTCCATCATAGCAGGCACGCCTGCCGGAACCCTTGTTCACGAACTGGAATCGCCCCTCCTCTCCGACAAGCTTCCATAGCTGGCTCTCCTCGCCGTACTTGCGAGCCTGCGTCGTTATGTTCTTGTCAGGCCCCATGTCCTGAAGGACAAGGCCGGAGTTGGCAAAGGCAACATAGTAGTAGTTGTCCTCCTGCTCGGCCGTACTGAATATATCGTCGGGAATCCCCTGAACGGTGAATATGAAGCGCGACCCCGTATCGCTGCTGCCCGCAGCATCGTTCCAATAGGCAAGGTAGCTGCCACGCTTGTTCCAGTAATTGCTGGCCGATCCGTGCTCCTTGACCCATAGGCCGTTGCCATTCTTCCCGATGTCGAACTTGGTAGTATTGCCCGTGCTGCTCGCACTGACCAGCTTGGCCCGTGCACTGGCCTCGGAGCCCGACATGCTGAGTACGTAGCCTTCGCCCCGCGCCTTATTGTAGAACGTATATCCGTCGGCCTCACTTCCGATGTACGTCCATAGGCCATTGTCGCTCGTGTCCTCAGCCGTATTGCTCAGAGTAAGGTAAACACCGCTCGTGTAGCCGGATTTAGTGCTTAGGTAGCCGCCGTTGTCTACCTTGATTGTGTACCATCGTGCCTTGCTCAGGTCTGCGGCACTGAATGCATTGGCAAATACTGCAAGGAACAGGAGTGTTAGAAAAGTAAAGCGTTTCATATTATTTTGTTTACAGAGAGATTACTAAATATATAGGGATTGTTTGTTGGTATATTCAAAGTATAAGGCTTATCGTTGGTATATATAGGGGCTTATTCGTTGGTTCGTGATACTCTTTATCCCTCTCTCAGGAAGTCGAGCATGTCGAAGATCTCTTCCTTCGTAGCCTGCTGGTTGATGCGTATGTCGCCAATGTCGCCCAGCAAGGTGAAGTTGATGCTGTTGCCTTCGTTCTTCTTGTCGTGTGTCATGAAGGCATAGAGCTTTTCGTACTGTTTGCAGTCGATAGGGAAGTCCCCGTAATTATCGTGAATGAACTGCACGGTTTGGCGGAATTTGTCTTTCGGAAAGCCGCACTTCAATGTACTTAGGTAGAGCTCGCAAATGAGTCCCCATGCCACGGCATAGCCATGCAGGACGGTTCGCTCTTCTTCCATAGCGAGGCTTTCCAAGGCATGGCCAGCCGTATGTCCCAGGTTCAGTGCCTTGCGTAAGCCTTTCTCTGTGGGGTCTTCCTCCACGATGTGTTCTTTTATGGTCACACTCTTTGATACCAAGGATCCAAGTCTTTCGTAGTCAATGCTACTAAGATCGAAGCGAAGCAGCTCAGCCCAATTCTCCACATTGCTGATGAGACCGTGCTTCAGCATCTCGGCATAGCCAGAAAGAATGTTATGCGAGTCAAGCGAACGTAAGAATTCACTGGAGAGAAGGACTGCCTTGGCACAGTTGAAAACACCAATCTCATTCTTCAAACCGCCGAAGTTGATACCCGTCTTGCCACCAACGCTGGCATCTACCTGACTAAGCAATGTCGTGGGAACGTTAATATAGGCAAGCCCGCGCTTGAATGTGCTGGCAGCAAAGCCGCCTAAGTCTGTCACCATGCCTCCGCCA
Organism: Prevotellaceae bacterium; assembly: GCA_022508635.1. Lineage (GTDB taxonomy): Bacteria > Bacteroidota > Bacteroidia > Bacteroidales > Bacteroidaceae > Physcousia. Next base: position 5,241 of record JAFLUV010000092.1, on the reverse strand, counting down.
AGGTTCAGCATGAGCGAATGCCGCGTGGCACCTCCTTGCTGTAGAGCTGTCCATACATAGGCCAGAGAATCAAGCGTCTTGTTTTCGTCAGTTTCGCCAATAGTTATCATTTGTGCCCTGTCGAAGCAATGCAAGGAGTTTACTAAAGGCCAGCAGAGTCGGAGCGTCGTGGTATCGGTAAGTACAAAGATGCGGTCATGAGGCTGACCCATGATGGTGTTCTCAATGTCCTGTCCAAGGTTGCGACTTAAGATAATATCTTGTTTATCCATATATTATATAATGTATTATACCCCACGGCAAAGATACAACATATTATTGATATAAACGGCTAAAGGATGTAAAACTGTACGTAACAAGATATTTTTGTAGGTAAGAGTATTGTTTTCTCGTAGAATAAGTATATCTTTGTAACGCAAAATCGCACATGAAGTACGAATAATACGGATCACATTATGTTTTCTGGAATAGTAGAAGGTATGGCTCGTGTTATAGCCATAGAGAAGGAACAGGATAACGTCCACCTGACGCTGACTTGTCCTTTTGCCCAAGAGCTTGGAATCGATCAAAGCGTTGCTCATAACGGCGTGTGCCTGACTGTTGTCGAACGAAAAGGTGATACCTATATGGTGACAGCAATGCGAGAGACATTGGAACGCAGCAATCTCGGGCTACTCTGTATAGGCGACGAGGTGAATGTAGAACGCTCAATGCAGATGAACGGACGGTTGGATGGTCATATTGTGCAGGGACATGTCGACCTGACTGCTATTTGTATTGCTGTCGAGGATCAACAGGGTAGTTACCAATTTACTTTCCGCTATGAGAGCTCGCCCGAGATGGTCAGACATGGTTATTTTACCGTAGACAAGGGTAGCGTCACAGTTAATGGTGTCAGTCTTACTGTTTGTCGTCCGACTGCTGATACCTTTCAGGTCTGTATCATCCCTTATACTTATGAGAATACAAACTTCCATGCCATTCAGCCAGGCACAGTCGTAAACATCGAGTTCGACATCATCGGGAAGTATTTAGCCAGGATGCAGGCTCTATTATAAATTGAGATTAAAACCATAACGATATGAAGCGATATTTCCTTGTTCTTCTTGCTGCCTTTATGGTAGCCAGTATGCAGGCTGGCAAGCACATCGCGCTTTGGCCCAAAGGCAAGATGCCTGACACACAGCCCCAGCAGTTTGCTGCAATGACTGCCGAGACACGCCAGGAGGGATTTAAGCCGGATGCTTACCGCATGCCTTATTTGGAGTGGATGGAAAAGCCGGAAACCTCTAACGGCGGCTGTATGATTCTTATCTCTGGTGGCGGATACTACAATACTTGTGACGACCACCTCATTATGCTTTGGACAAAGCGCTTCACGGAACTTGGCTTTCAGTGTGTCAACTTCGTCTATCGTACTCCTCGTCCCGAAGGTCTGCCTATTTATAAGACAGCTTGGGAGGATGGTCAGCGTGCTGTCCGCATGGTACGTAGCGAAGCAAAGAAGCGTGGCTTTGATCCGGAGAAGATAGGTACTGTCAGCATGTCGGCTGGTTCGCATTTGGCTTTGCTTCTTGCCACCAGTTCGCAGACACCTGCCTATGTCCGAGTTGATGCTCTCGACGATATGCCTTGTCACGTGAACTTCGCCATTGTCAATGCTCCGGCCTACGTTCTTAGTGACAGTGAAGGCGGCACTCCAAACGTTCGTCTCGGCTATGGTCCTGATGTCAAGCTGGACACTATCTTTCACTTTGACGAGAAGACTTGTCCAATGAGCTTGCATCATGGCGGTGCTGATCCCTATAGTCCCAATGCTTCGACGATGGTGTTCCGCCAATTGCGCAAGAGAAATATCAATGCAGAACTACACCTCTATCCTAACAAGGGTCATGGAGCTTATGGCTTGGAACGTGCTGTCGAGTTCCTGCAACAACTGGGGCTGTTGTTTACGCCACTTGCTCCCGAGGTGGATATCATGAACCGCTTTGACAATGATAATGACCGTGCGAAGTATGCCAAGGAGAACATCTGGCCGGATGGAAAAATGCCTTATCCGCAGGCTGACCAAGGTATACCTTACATCGAGTGGCATATTCCTGCCAACCTCAAGACGAGGGCTATACAAATTATTTATTCCGGTGGTAGCTATATGGGTAATTCTCCTGATGGATTTGAGGTGGCACCTGCCCGTCGTTACCTTAATAGCCTGGGTATGGCGGTTGTGACAATGCGTTACCGTACGCCTCGGCCTGCAGCAGAAACGGGGCTGAAGAAACATATCTCTGCATGGCAAGATTTACAACGAGCCATTCGCATCGTCAAGAATAAGGCTGCAGGTTATGGGCTTGATCCGAACGATATTGGTATTATGGGCAGTAGTGCTGGTGGACACCTCACTTTGATGGGAGTAACCTCCTCTGAGCAGCAGGCTTACCTTCCTATTGATAAACTTGACGAACAGCCTTGCAATGTGCAGTGGGGTATAGGTATCTATCCTGCCTATGCCTTGACGGATGGTGCAGAAGAGCACAATACGACAAATGGAATAGATGACAATGCTGTCCTCGTACCGGAGTTTAACTTCGACCTCAAGACTGTACCGATGCTTTTTATTCATGGTGACGAGGATGGCTGGGCAGCAATGAACTCTGTCAAGACGTGGGAGAAGATGCGAGCTATGGGTATCCAGAGCGAACTGCATGTTCTGGCAAAGCGCAATCATTGTTTCCAACGGACGGCTTCGCCCGGTACTGGCAGTTATAACTATCTGGAACGCATTAGCGATTTCCTGAAAGAAATGAAGAAACTATGATGCCAAGCATTAGTCTCATAGCGGCTGTAGCCGAGAATAAGGCTATCGGTTTAAAAGGCAAACTTCTTTACTGGCTACCTGCCGATCTAAAACGCTTCAAGGCACTTACTACTGGGCACACCATCATTATGGGGCGAAAGACCTTTGAAAGTCTGCCGAATGGTGCGTTGCCCAATCGTCGGAACCTTGTTCTTTCCCACAACAAACAGAACTATCTTGGAGCGGTAACTTTTAGCTCTCTTACTGAAGCCCTATCCAGTTGTTCTGCTGACGAGAATGTCTACATCATTGGTGGTGCCAGTGTCTATGCTGAAGCCTTGCCTTTTGCAGACCGGCTATGTCTGACGGAGATCCATGATACCCCTAAAGAGGCTGATGCTTTCTTCCCGGCCTTTGATCTAGGTGAATGGGAAGTCGCTTTCTGCGAAAAGCATGAAAAGGACGAAAAACATGCTCAGGACTTCGACTTTATAGATTATGTAAAAAAGAGGAAATGATATAAATGTCAACCGCCCTTAAGTGGATTTTTGGTATATATGCAAAATGTTTAGATGAAACAGTATCTTGATCTCCTGAATAGAATCCTTGACGAAGGTGTTCGCAAGGAGGATCGCACTGGTACCGGCACCATCAGTATCTTCGGTCATCAGATGCGCTTCAACCTAAGTGAAGGTTTTCCCTTGCTTACAACCAAAAAAGTGCATTTAAAGAGCATCATTTATGAATTGCTGTGGTTCTTGCAGGGCAATACTAATGCCAAGTGGTTGCAAGAACGAGGTGTGCGTATTTGGAATGAGTGGGCAGACCCTAAGACGGGTGATTTAGGCCATATCTATGGCTATCAATGGCGTTCTTGGCCTGACTACAATGGTGGCTTCATCGACCAGATACAGCAAGCTGTCGATACCATCAAGCGTGATCCCGACTGCCGACGCATTATTGTTTCGGCATGGAATGTGGCAGACTTGAAAAATATGAACCTGCCTCCTTGTCATGCTTTTTTTCAGTTCTATGTGGCAGACGGTAAACTTTCGCTGCAACTCTACCAGCGCAGTGCAGACAGTTTCCTTGGTGTGCCTTTCAATATCGCTTCCTATGCCTTGCTCTGTATGATGATGGCGCAGGTATGCGGTCTCAAACCGGGTGATTTTATCCATACGACCGGGGACACTCATGTCTACCTCAATCATCTTGAACAGGTACATTTACAGCTTACACGTCAACCGCGCCCGTTGCCTCGCATGCTTATCAACCCTGAGGTGAAGGACATTTTCAAGTTCCACTACGAAGATTTTACCCTTGAAGACTATAATCCTTGGCCTGCCATCAAAGGAACAGTCAGTGTGTGACTATTTTATGAAGTGAAAAGTTCAGAAATGAGCTCATCATTCCTATAGACAGATCAGAAAGAAATGTCCTTAAGATACCCAAAGTTAAAGATTTTAAGTAAATAAATGCAAAATTATTTGGCGGTAATAATAATAAAATGTAAATTTGCGAAAAGAAATATAAAAAAGCATAGAAATATGCCTTCAAAACGTGTGAAAAACATAAAAATTCAAAACTAAAACACATACTTTACTTATGAAATCAATGAAAATAATGCTGTCTGCTATGCTGCTGACAATGAGCCTTGGTGGTTTTGCCCAGGATGATGACGAACTCCTTGGCTTGACGGAAAGCGAAGAGGCCACAGAACAAGAGGAAGCCTATCTCCCCATCACGCCCATAGAGAAGTCTTTCTTCCAGCGAGTACATATTGGCTATACTGGTACAAATGTTAAGTATACGAACTTTGGACAGTCGCCCGACTATAACAATTTCTTTTTGAGTGGTGTTGCACTGGGTTGGACTAGTGACATAAAGCTGATGGGTACTAAGCCACTCTATTTGGAGCTCGGTGCAACTTTCACGTATCACACTGGCAGAAGTAAAGGTGATAGTATATATATATACCACTCCAATGTGGGCGATGGTGAGGAAACGTATCGCCACTACCGTATTCAGGCTTTTTCGCTTACGATACCTGTGAGTCTTACCTATCAGTTTAAGAATCCTTTTGGTGTTGAAAATCTCACGTTGGCTCCTTTCGCTGGCATCTATGCTCGCTTCAACCTTGTTGCTAATCGTTGGGAGACAACCACGATGACGGACTTTGTTGCAGGAAATGATGGCAAAGGTATTGCTACGGGTACAACAGTTTCTCGCGACCACAGAAGTTTGATGGAGTCGGAGCGCGCTGGCGGCTGGATGTACGGCAAGCTCCATGTGGGTAAGCTCTGTCAGTTTGGTGCACAGGTAGGTGTGAATGCTTATTACAAGAAGTACTCTTTTGGTCTTGCCTACATGCATGACATTACTCCGTTTGCAGGTCACAAGAGTTCGGGCGAACTCTCCTACAAGGAAACTGGTGAAGGTGGTTATCT
>JAFLUV010000091.1 GCA_022508635.1 Prevotellaceae bacterium | reverse complement strand
CTCGAACCCGCGACCCTCGGCTTGGGAAGCCAATGCTCTACCAACTGAGCCACTATCGCATCGCAAAAGCATTGCAAAGGTACGCATTTCTCTCCTAATAATAAAATTATTTGCACCATTTTTCGTGTTTTTCTTTCTAAAAAGAGAATTCCCTTTCTATAAGTTGCAATAAATGCATAACTTTGCGCCGGAATACAATGAACGGACACTTCATTTACCACAAAACCAACCAATAACTAAAAAGGATTAAGCTATGAAAAAGAAATTCGTATGTACCGTTTGCGGCTACATCCACGAGGGTGAAGAAGCACCCGCAAAATGCCCCCAGTGCGGCGTTCCCGCCAGCAAGTTCCAGGAAATGAAGGAAGAGGGCGCAACCTACGTCACGGAACACGTCATCGGCGTAGCCAAAGGCTGTCCGCAGGAAATCTGGGACGGACTGCAGGCTCACTTCGCAGGCGAATGCACCGAAGTAGGCATGTACCTGGCAATGTCACGCCAGGCAGACCGTGAAGGCTACCCCGAGATTGCAGAAGCATTCAAGCGCTATGCCCTCGAAGAGGCAGACCACGCAAGCCGCTTCGCAGAACTCATCGGCGAAGTCGTATGGGACACCAAGACAAACCTCCAGAAGCGTGCCGAAGCCGAATGCGGCGCCTGTGCCGGCAAGATGGACATAGCAAAGGCAGCAAAGGCAGCAGGCCTCGACGCCATCCACGACACAGTCCACGAAATGGCCAAGGACGAAGCTCGCCACGGCAAAGGCTTCGAAGGCCTCCTGAAGCGCTACTTCAGCTAAACAAACAACTGAAAGACAACAACCGACTGCCATCCTGCAGGGGTATACACCCAATCCTGCAGGGTGGCAGTCCTTTCATATCCGCACCCGCGAAAGAGAGCCAGGGACGCCACGTTCCCCTCCGGAACAAGAGCATAGAGCTGATGTACGCCCAAATGGGCAGAAACGTATCGCGCCACCAGACCCAGAGCCTCAGTGGCAATCCCCCGGCGCTGCTGCCCGGGCACGACGACGATGCCCACCTCGGCACGATGGTGCAGAGGATCGTAGCGCTGCAAGTCAAGGAAACCGACACTCGTCCCGTCAGCCTTCTCGATAACAAGCCGTAGCTGCCGGTCACGGAAAAAGTCGTTACTGCACTCGGCAATATACTGCTTAAGGGCATAATGCGAGAAAGGAACGCTGGCCTGCCCCAAAGGCCACAGGTCAGTGTCATTCTCTATGAGGTACATCAAGTCGAGATCCTCCGGCTCCACCGCCCTCAGCCTTATCCTGTCATTCTTCAGCATGACCCCTGACATCCCTTAGAACAAAGAAAAACGCCACGGCCAGTATGCCGAGCCCGTAGAGCTGCGACGCATCACCGAGACAGAAATAGAGCAGGAGAACAAAGAGAGCCACGGCAGCAAGTGCAGCCATGCGTCCGTAGGCATTCACATTCCTGCAACGGATGGCAAGAAAAGACACAAGCAGGACGGAAGCAGAACACAACAGAGTCAGGATATATATAACCATATTATATTTATACTATATTATTATATGTAATTTATGCCATTGCAAGTGTTACGCCTTAGGGAGTAGAGTATGTTGCTCATTAGGAATATACTGCTCATTAGAAGTATGCAGCTCGTTAGGAATACACAGGAAATATGCAGCTCATTAGCAATAGCTTGTCAACCTCCAAAGGGAATGCGCCCGGCAAGGGCACGCCCCAGCGTAACCTCATCGGTATACTGCAATTCGTCGTTCTGCGCCACGCCACGAGCAATGACCGTTACCTTCACGTCCGTATCCTCAAGCTTGCGATAGATGAAATAGTTGGTTGTATCGCCCTCCATTGTAGGACTGAGGGCAAGAATGACCTCGTTGACGCCTCCCTTTCTGACACGCTCCACAAGACTGCCTATCTGAAGATCGGCAGGACCGATGCCGTCCATGGGGCTTATGACACCGCCCAGCACATGGTAAAGCCCGCGATACTGCATCGTATTTTCTATTGCCATCACGTCCTGCACATTCTCCACCACGCAAACGGTTCCGACATCACGCACCGGATTGCTACATATCTCGCAGCGCTCATCATCGCAGATATTGTGGCAGACCTGGCAATAGTGTACGCCCTTGCGCATATTGGTGAGGCTTTCTGCCAAAGCATCTACCCTACCCTCGTCCTGACGAAGCAGGTACAAGGCAAGCCGCAGCGCAGTCTTGCTCCCGATACCCGGCAGACGGCCTATCTCCATGACGGCCTTTTCGAGAAGTTGCGAGGAATACCTGGCATTTATCATACGCTGAAGATTTTGGGCAATGGCACTCTCTTCACAGGACACCCTTGCTTGAAGGAAGCTGAAAATGATTAATGTCGCGCCGTACTGCCATGCGCAGACTACGGGCAAAGGCCTTGAAGATTCCCTCTATCTTATGATGCTCATTCTGTCCCCTCGCCTTGATATTGAGATTGATGGCAGCACTGTCCGAAAGACTCTTGAAGAAATGGAGAAACATCTCCGTAGGCATCTCTCCCACTTTCTCGCGACAGAACTCTGCATCCCACACAAGCCAAGGGCGTCCGCCAAAGTCAAGTGCCACTTGGCAAAGGCAGTCATCCATAGGCAAACAGTAACCATAGCGCTCTATGCCGCGCTTGTCGCCGAGAGCCTTGCGCAGACACTCGCCAAGAGCCAGCGCAACGTCCTCTATGGTATGATGCTCGTCAACATGGAGGTCGCCGTGGCAACGGATGTAAAGATCCGTCATACCATGCCTGGCTATCTGCTCCAGCATGTGGTCAAAGAAACCAAGCCCCGTCTGTATGTCGCTTTTCCCGTTGCCATCCAGACAAACACGTACCTCAATATCGGTCTCCTTTGTCGTGCGCCTGACTGTTGCAGTACGCTCTCCGGCAAAGAGCAGTTCGGCTATCTTTTCCCAGTCAATCTCGTCTCCGAGAATAAGGCTCTTGCAGCCAAGATTCTCTGCCAGTTGGGCATCTGTCCGGCGATCGCCGATAACGAAACTGCCAGCTATATCATAGTCGCCATTCATGTAGTCGGTAAGCATGGCAGTACCCGGCTTGCGCGTAGGCATATTATCCTCAGGGAAACTGCGATCGATGTGCATGGCATCAAAAGTGATGCCTTCTCCCTTCAGAATATCGAGCATAAGATTATGTGTCGGCCAGAAAGTATCCTCAGGATAGCTGTCCGTGCCCAGGCCATCCTGATTGCTCACCATAACAAAGAGAAAGTCTGTATGCTGCCGCAAGAATCGCAAGGCACTAATCACACCAGGCACGAAGCTAAACTTCGCAAAACTGTCTATCTGTTCGTCGTCCGGCTCGCGCAGGATGGTGCCATCGCGGTCAATGAAGAGTATTTTTTTCATTGATAGTTGAAGTTTATATATTTGAATAGTCTGTCGTTAGTCATCGGCGAACATTTTCCACTTTTTACTTAAAGAAGCGAAGTGCTCCCAGCAATTCGTTATTTTCCTGCCGTGTACCGATAGTTATGCGCAGACAATTGGCACAAAGCTGCACATTATGACGGTTGCGCACGACAATACCATGCTCCACGAGGTAGCGATAGATTCGGTTAGCATCCGTAACACGCACAAGCACAAAGTTGGCATCGGAGGGAAAGACCTCCTTCACAATGGACAATTCGCCAAGGGCGGGTAATACATGGTCGCGCTCGCGGCGTATTTGTACCAGCCAACTATCCATGGTGGCAAAATCGTCTATCAAGGCACAGGCTCTTTCCTGGGTCAGTAAATTAACATTATAGGGATATTTCACCTTATTGAAAAGCGCAATGATATCCTCACTGGCAAAAGCCATACCCAGGCGTATGGCAGCCGACGCCCATGCCTTGCTGAAAGTATTGAGAACAATGATGTTAGGATAATTATCGAGCATACTGCGGAAAGGCACCTGCATCGAAAAATCAGAATAGGCTTCGTCAATGACGACAATGCCATCAAAACTTGTCAATACCTCATGGATGACCTTGCGCGGGAAATCATTGCCTGTGGGATTGTTGGGCGAACAAATCCAGATGACTTTTGTATTTGCATCAGTAGCGCGGAGCAATGCCTGCGGATCAAGTTGCCAGTTTGCGGTAAGAGACACACTGCGATATTCCACATTATTAATATCGGCACATACCTTATACATACCGTATGTAGGAGCAATAGCTACGACATTATCCTGACCGGGCGTACAGAAAATACGGTAGACGAGGTCGATGGCCTCGTCGCTGCCATTGCCGAGGAATATCTGCGATGGACGCACCTGCTTGATCGGGGCCAAACGATGTTTGAGTTTCTCCTGCAAAGGGTCGGGATAACGATTGACAGGATTGTTATACGGGTTTTCATTGGCATCAAGGAATACATGTGCCTCCATGCCCTTAAACTCATCGCGTGCACAGCTATATGGTTCCAGTGCCCAGATGTTTGGGCGAACTAATGATTGTAAATCCATTGAAAATTGAATATCAAAAACAGATACTATTCTTTATGTCCCTCTTTGCAACACCTGATTCCCTTCATTCTCAAAGTCATTGCATTGCGATGCGCTTCAAGACCCTCTGCCTCAGCCATAAGCTCTACAGCACGACCTATGGCACGTATACCTTCGGGCTTAATGTGCTGGAAAGTTATCTTGCGGCAGAAGCTGTCGAGATTAACACCGCTGTATGCCACGGCATAGCCGTTGGTAGGCAGTGTATGATTCGTTCCACTGGCATAGTCACCAGCACTCTCCGGAGTGAGAGAGCCAAGGAAAACACTGCCAGCATTGACAATTTTCTCAGAAAGCTCCATGTAGTTGGCTGTTTCGATGATAAGGTGCTCGGGGGCATAGCGGTTGGTTATGTCCAACATCTCACGATCATCACGCACAACAATAGCCTTGCTATGCAGGAGAGCCTGTTCTGCGATTTCCTTTCTGGGCAGGAAGGAAAGCTGACGCTCTACTTCAGCCGCCACGGCCTGTGCCGTTTCTACACTCTTGCATACGAGTAACACCTGACTGTCTGGTCCGTGCTCAGCCTGACTAAGAAGGTCGGCGGCCACAAAACTGGGGTTGCTTGTCTCGTCAGCAAGTACTTCTACTTCACTGGGACCCGCAGGCATGTCAATGGCAACATCATGGAGACTAACCTGCTGCTTCGCACACATGACAAACTGATTACCAGGGCCGAATATCTTATATACCTTGGGGACACTCTCTGTACCATACGCCATGGCACCTATAGCCTGTACGCCACCTATTTTGTAGATACGGCTGACACCCGCCGTACGTGCGGCAACAAGGATGGCAGGATTGACACTGCCATCGCGAGATGGAGGCGTACAGAGCACAATATCACGACAGCCAGCTATTTTGGCAGGGGTGGCAAGCATAAGAACGGTGCTGAAAAGCGGAGCCGTACCTCCAGGGATGTAGAGACCAACACGTTCTATAGCGACTGACTTCTGCCAGCACTCCACACCATCTGCCACCTGGATATGCTCGCCATCAAAGCGTTGAGCCTCGTGGAAACGCTTGATGTTACGATGTGCCAAACGGATGGCTTCCTTCAACTCCTCACCGATGGTTTCTTCTGCAGCAAGCATCTCGGCTTCCGTAACGGCGAGGTTTGTGAGGCGAACCATGTCAAATTTCTCTTCATATTCACGGACAGCTGCATCACCACGCTGCTTTATGTCTTGAAGGACAACAGAAACAGTGGTATTTAACTCCGATGCTTCACGAGTTGGACGACAAAGCAAGGCAGCAAGTTCCTCTGTTGTAGGATTTATGTATATATTCATTAAATGCTGGGATTATTGTAGAGAAAACATTACTATTATTCCTATCAGGGAGTCATCGGCAACTTATGGAATCATTTTTTCAATGGGTACAACAAGAATACCTTCCGCACCAAGTTGCTTCAACTCGCGAATGATTTCCCAGAAACGTTTCTCCTCAATGACAGTGTGCACACTACTCCATCCCTCGGTAGCAAGTGGCATAACAGTAGGACTTTTTACGCCGGGCAGGACAGCAACAATATCTTGCAGACGGTCGGTCGGCACGTTCATCAGGACATACTTTTTATCCTCAGCGCCCTTCACCGCCTCTATGCGGAAAAGTATTTCGTCAAGGATAGCATGCTGTTCTGCAGTGAGATTCTTGTTAGCAATGAGCAATGCCTCACTCTTCATTACGGTTTCCACCTCCACTAAGTTATTGCTCACCAATGTAGAGCCGCTACTCACAATATCGAAGATAGCATCGGCAAGCCCAATACCTGGACTTATCTCCACACTGCCCGTAATAACATGTATGTCAGCAGCAATATGATTCTTCTCCATAAAACGGCGCAGAATGGAGGGATAGGAAGTGGCTATTTTCTTACCCTCGAACCACTTAAGCCCATTATAACCACAATCCTTAGGCACCGCAAGCGAGAGGCGGCACTTGCTGAAGCCCAACGGACGCACCACGTCCGCATCCTCAGCACGCTCCTCAAACTCATTCTGCCCCACAACACCCAAGTCAGCAACGCCACTTGCCACACTCTGCGGAATATCATCATCACGCAGGTAGAGCACCTCTATGGGAAAGTTACTGCTTTGCACAAGAAGCGTGCGCTTGCTGCTACTCACCTTGATGCCTGCCTCAGCAAGCAATGCCATTGTGTCCTCGAAGAGACGCCCCTTCGACTGTACTGCGACTCTCAACATATCTATCTGATTACCTAATTTCTATAATATTAAATAATTGTACTTTATTCTCCGTTTTTAGGGCACAAAGGTACGAAAAAAATGCTGCACGGCAAAACATTTCTGTGAGTTAATTCTATTATCAATACTATATGATGTTCTTCCAAAAGTGAAAAATCCTATTTCGCGACTCCAAAAAGAAGTGTATAGGAAACACTAAAACAGAACAACGTCACTGATGACATACGCCCCGACGTAGTCATTCAACTTCTGCGCGATGTGCCTGTGCTCCATCAGCAAATTCTGCCGAAGCGGTGCGCTCGTAAGCTGCACATGCAACTGACCGCCTTTCACATAGATCTGGCGCGTATAACGGTTAATCGTCTCGCCCATCACCTTGGACCATGCTTGTGTGATACGATACTCCAACAATGGTGTCTCTATACCTTCGGCGCGAAGGTATGCCAATAAGACATCGCGCAACGGCTTAGCTTTCGTATATATCATACACTAACTATTCCCTTTTCCACATGAAACAATCTGTTATCTCCATCCATTGCAGAAAGGATAGCATCAATGTGGTCGCGATTGGTATCCGTAATGAATATCTGCCCGAAGCGTTCACCACCCACCAACTTCACAATCTGTTCAACACGTCGTGCATCAAGTTTGTCAAAAATATCATCAAGCAAAAGCAATGGCGTAGTACGGGTTCCGATGCGGGAGAGAGAATCGAACTGTGCCAGCTTTAGACTGGTAAGAAAAGTCTTGTTCTGACCCTGCGACCCTTCGCGGCGAACAGGGTAGCCACCAAGAAGCATCTCAATGTCATCCCTGTGGACACCATGCAGCGAATAGCCAACAGCACGATCTTTGAAACGATCACGGGTGAGTTGTTCGAGCAGTGAACCGCGCTGCAAATGAGAAACATAATGCAATTCCACCTGTTCCGCCTTTCCCGAAATATCATTACTAAACTGCTGGAAGATAGGTATAAGCTCCGTAATATAGGCACTACGCTTTTCATAGATAACCGCACCCTCGCGTGCCATTTGCTCCTCCCAAAGCAGCATAATTTCAGGATCTGGTTCCTGATCCTGTTTAAGCATAGTGTTACGTTGCTGTAAAGCTTTATTGTAACGTATCAAAGCCTCAGTATAGGCAGGGTCATACTGGCAGATAACCATGTCCATAAAACGGCGACGTTCCTCACTTCCACCTGTCACAAGCGACTGGTCTTCAGGAGAGACCATAACAAGCGGAATAAGACCAACATGCTCGGAAATACGACGATAAGCCTTTCCGCCACGGCGTACTACTTTCTTTGTCCCGCCTTGACGCGAACAATCCTTCTGTCCAACCTTCAAACCACAATGTATCACCTCGGGTGTGCCATCGTCGTGCTCATAATGCCCCTGCAAGGACATGAATTCACTGCCATGGCGTACGCTAAGCAAATCTACGCTACTGCTGTAGCTACGACAAAAACTAAGAAAGTGGATAGCATCGAGCACATTTGTCTTACCTTCGCCGTTGCCCCCGATGAAGCAATTCAACTTCGGCGAAAAACTCAGATCTGCCTCGGTAATGTTTTTATAATTTAATATTGAAAGCCTCGTCAGTCTCATTTCACCTGCAAATGTACTGAATTAAATCCACATCGCATAACATATCATTCACAATTCATCCTTTTCAAGTCACCGAACACATATTTTTCCACATTTCACTTTCCTTATTTCGCATTTTATTGTATCTTTGCACGCACAAAATAAAAACAACACAAATATGACAAAGAAAAAAAATCAGAATCAGGTAAACGAGTTTGACGAAACACTTGCCGCCTCAAAAACATTCTACGAAAAAAACAAGAACGCAATCCTTTATGGGGGAGGCGGTCTACTGGTCATCATCATCGCAGCACTCCTCATCAACCAGTTTTATATCATACCTCGCAATAACCGTGCCAACGAAAGCATTTTCTATGCCGAGCAGCTCTTCACAGAAGGCAATTACGAAAAGGCACTCAACGGCGACGGTGAAAACCTGGGATTCCTCGCAGTCATCGATCAGTACGGAAGTACCAAAGCTGGCAACATCGCACGCCTCTATGCTGCAAAGTGCTATGCAGAGACAGAGAAGTATCAGGAAGCGATTGACATGCTTGACAAGTTCGACGATTGTGGTGATGCTATGATCAGTCCTTCTGCCATTGCCTTAAAGGGTAATTGCTACGCAGAGCTTGGGCAGAACGACAAAGCAGCTGACCTTCTGCTCAAAGCAGCCAAGGAGGCAGATAACAACACCCTGAGTCCTACATTTCTGCTGCAAGCTGGCCAGATTTACCTCTCGCTCGGACAGAAGGACAAAGCCATCGACTGCTACAAGCAGATCAAAGAAAAGTACCAGCAGAGCAGCATCTACTACGAGATAGACAAGTATATCGAACAGGCTCAGTAAAGTCTCCTCTTCAACTTTCCCTATTGAGGAAGAAAGCTTAAGATATTTATGGCTTCGTCTTTACATAATTTATCCGATTACGACATCCTTTCTGTACCTGACGCTAAGGGCATGAAAGTGGGTATCGTGGTCAGCGAATGGAACGACAAGATAACGGGAGCCCTGTTAGAAGGTGCTTTCCAGACACTCACCAAGCACGGTATACGTGAAGAAGACATTACAGTCAAGACCGTGCCGGGAAGTTTTGAACTTATTTATGGCTCGGCACGCTTCATGAACGCAGGAGAAGTAGATGCCATCATAGCCATCGGTTGTGTCATCCGTGGCGACACTCCTCACTTTGATTACATCTGCCAAGGAGTTACCCAAGGGCTGGCAGACCTCAATTGCAAAGGAAAGGTGCCCGTCATTTACGGTCTTCTCACTTGCAATACATTAGAACAGGCTCAAGAGCGTTGCGGTGGCATGCTTGGCAACAAAGGCGATGAATGTGCTATCACAGCCATAAAAATGGTTAAGGGCTGGGAATAAAGCTTCCTTGTCAGACCAATATAAAAGTGGTGGCCAATCCCAC
>JAFLUV010000090.1:5001-9860 GCA_022508635.1 Prevotellaceae bacterium | reverse complement strand
CTCTTCCTGCCCGCTGATTTGTCGGACGGATGCTTGCTTCGTCTTGTCGGAGGGTGCTACTTCATCTTGTCGGCGAGGACTTTCATCCAGTAGCCGCCGATGACGCTGCGCGCCTTGAAGCCGACCATGCGACCGGTCTTCGTGTCGTGCCAGTCGGAGATGGGTACGCGGCTCGTCGTCTCGTTGACGTAGCGGTAGAGGGGCTCCACGAAGGCCTGGAAGTCCTTGTCGGTGTCGGTCATGGCTGCCGTCCACATGATCCAGTCGCTCTTGGTGTAGTCCTTGCGCACGTCGAGCGGGAGGCCGTACTTGTTCTGCTTCTTCAGGTAGTACTTCAGCTCCGTCTGCATTGCGCCTGCGGGGATGATGCCGGTCTTCCAGAGCTTGTCCCAGACCATGTTGTACTTCTGGCTCCAGGTGTCTGCCCCTGCGCCGTAGGCGAGCTCGTAGTGGTCCTTGACCTTCGTCTCCTTCTCCCATGCCTGTGCCATCTCCCTGGCCTTGGCGTTGTAGGTGCGGTAGGCGTCGTCCTTGCCCATCATCCTTGCTATCTCGGCATAGCCTGCGATGCCCATGATGGCCTTGAGGGCGAGGTTGCAGTTGCCTGCCCAGTGGCCGGCGAAGTCGTCGGTGCAGAGCTGGTTGGCCGGGTGCAGTCCGTTCTCCACGAGGTAGTCGGCCCAGGTGGTCATCACGTCGAAGTACTTCTCCACGTAGGACGTGTTGCCGTCGAGCATGCAGATGGTTGCGGCCAGGGTGATCATGTTGCCGGCCTCCTCCAGGGGCATGTCGCCGCCGTAGACCTGTCCGTTGGCGCGCGGGTAGGTGCCGAGGTCGTGCGCGGCGAAGGGCTTCGTCCAGCGGCCGGAGAGGCTGTAGTCGAAGATGGAGGTCATCATGGCCTTCTGCAGCTCGGGGTTGTAGGCGAGGAAGAGCGGAGCCTCGGGGTAGGTCAGGTCGACGGTGTTGACGCAGCCGTTCGAGTTGTTCTCCTTGGAGAAGAAGAGGAGGTTGCCGTCCTTGTCCTCGAAGAGCTTGTGGGCGGCCATGACGTGGCGGTAGGAGCCGGAGAGTATCTCGGCGTACTGCTTGCCGCCTGCCTTCATGCCGTCGTCGTAGATCATCTTGTCGAACTGGCGGCAGCGGTTCATGATGCTGGCGTAGCGGCTCTGCATGCTCTTGAATGCCTGCAGGAGGGTGACGCTTCCGCCGTGCGCCCAGTAGCCCTTGTAGCGGTGGTAGAAGTACTCGATGTCCTCAATCTCGTCGTAGCCCATCATCATGAAGCTCGAGGCCGTCTCTACCTGTCCGAAGTCGTGCGTGTAGGCGAGCGTGGGCATGTCGGCAGCCTTGCGTGCCACGATGCCGCGACCCCAGCCTGCGCCCGGGCGTCCGCCCTGTGCGGCACGTCCGCCTTGTCCGCGGCCCTCGCGGCTCTGCTGCGGGAATATCTTGCCGCTCTGTATGAAGGCACCCTCGATGTCGGAGGGCGCGCCCATCATCACCTGTCCGTTGATGGCCGGGATGTAGAAGTATCCCCAGTCGATGCAGATGCCGTCGCCCGTCTTGGCCAGTATGGGCTGCTCGACGGTGCCGGTGCGCACGTAGCGCACGCCCTCCTCGCTGCCCATTGTCGTGACGGTGGCCTGCGTGTCCTTGTTGACGGCCTGCAGCGGGTTGGCGCTGAAGTAGACCTGCACGTCGTGCCTGCGTCCGTCCGTTGCCCGTACCTGGTAGGAGACGTAGTTGATGGGCATGGAGATGAGGTCGTAGTCGTCAATGAGCATGGGTGCGGTGAAGACAAGGTCGAGCTCCACGGGACCGCAGGCAAAGGTGTAGTAGGTGTTCGTGGCAAGCACGTCCACGCTCTTCTGCTCGGCCACCCTGATGTCCTGCCCCTTGGGCTTGATGTTCTTGAAGAGGCCGAAGTCGGCGTATGCGCCGCCCGTCGTGTTGTGGCAGTGTGCGGCGATGGTGTTGCTGCCGCTGTGCAGGAGCTTCTTCAGGTCGCCGTCGAGGTGGAGCACCACGCCGTTGACCCACGTCTCGCCCGTGTCGGCCACCTTGGTGCCGTTGACGTAGAGCTCGAACACGTCGTCGTGGCTGTAGCGGAGATAGAGGTCTTCCTGAAGGTCGAAGTCGCTGAGGCTGACGTCGCGGCGGATGTATATGTCGCTGCCGGTGCGTCCCCAGCGCGTGCGTATGTTGTCGCCCTCGGTGCCCCATGCGGCCTTTTCCGTCTTCCAGGAGCTGTCGTCGAACGAAGGCTTCGTCCATCCTTCGCCGCTCTGCTTGTCGTTCGTTACCTTGCCCTCCCACGCCTCTTCGTCTGCCATCGGGGCGATGGAGGAGAGGATGTACTCCTGCTGCGCGCCCATGAAGCGGTAGGTGGTGCCGTCCACGCGGAGCAGGCCGAGTATGGGTTTCTCGTCGTTGGTCCAGTGGCGCGTCGTGCCGTCCGTGAGCTTGTCGTAAGGGCTCCAGACGGAGAAATAGGGATCGTTGACAATCAAGGGCACGGAGGGCAGGCGGAGGTCTGTCGCAGCGTATGGCTTGAAGAAGTCGGCTGTCTGGGCGCTTGCTGTGGCAACTGCTGCCAAGAGCGCGGAGATGAATAGTTTTCTCATAAAGCTAATATTAAGTATGTGTGTGTGATTCAAGAGAGGGTATGTGTGAGTGTTCAAGAGAGGGTGTAGGGTGTTACTTCATTGGCGGGAAGGCGCTGATGCGCAGGCGTGCGGCTCCCATCGGGATGAGGGTGATTTCCTCCGCCTTGCCTCGCGGCGCGTCGATGTCGGGCAGCACCTGGCACAGTCCCGTGGCGTCCTGTCCCCAGCCCTCGACGAGGGCGCCCTTCGCCTTGACGGTAAGGGGCGTGCCTTCGTGGCTCCAGGGGAAGTCGTTCTCGGGCCATGTGCCTGTCTCGACCTTCATGGCGTCCAGGTTGCTGCTGAGTGCATAGTTCCAGGGGCTGTCGGCATATATCTCGTATGTCGGCCACTTGTCGGGGTCGGCCGTCTTCTGCCAGTGGCTGTCGCCGATGGCCGTCTTGCGGCTGTCCTTCTTCTCGTAGCGTTCCTTTATCTTCAGGCTCATGGTGATGGGGCCGTAGTTTACCGAGATGCTGTTCTTGTTGAGCGCCCATACGCGCTTCGTGAGGCGCATGGGGAAGTGGAGGCAGACTTCGTCGCCGTTCTGCCAGCTGCGGCTGATGCGGAGCAGGCCGCTGCTCACGCGGCAGTCGACGGTCTGTCCGTTCACCGTGACGTGTGCGCCTTCTGTCCATGTCGGGATGCGCAGGTAGAGCGGGAAGGCGGCCTTGGCGTTCTTCTTCAGTCCGGAGACGGTGACCTTGATGTCTTCGCTGAAGGGATAGTGTGTCTGCTCGTCGAGCACTATCTCCTGGCCGTCTGCCACCTTGAGCCTTGCGGTGCAGTCGCCGTAGATGAGCAGTGCTGCTCCGCCGTCGGCGCTGGCCAGCACCATGTTCTCGGCGTAGTAGGGCCAGCCCATGGCGTGGTTGTGCTGGCAGCAGCGGCTGCTGAAGGGGTTCATGCAGAAGAAGGGGCCGCCGTTGTCTACGCCCGGACGGTGGTTGTTGGAGTCGGCCTGCACTTGGTTGGGACAGGTCAGGTATCGCAGTGCGCGCATGTCCTCGGTCAGTGCCGCGGGGTAGTCGTTGAAGGCTACGTCCTCGAGATTCTCCATCCAGAGCAGGTCGCCTGTCTGTGCCATCAGTATCTCGTCGCTGAGCATCTGTTCCACGAAGCCGCAGGTCTCGGTTCCCTGGCGCGGGTCGATGTAGCCGTGACGGCAGTTCTCGTCGCTGCCGAACATGCCGCCGGGCACTTGTCCGTAGATGCGTCGTATGAGCCAGTAGTTGTTGTACGTGGCCTTGAGGGCGGCTTCGTCGCCGCTGACGAGGTACCACTCGGCGGGCTCACGGAAGCACTCTGCCACGTTCACGTTGTGCCAGTTGGGCAGTCCGCTCTCCAGCATCCAGTTGGCGGTGCAGCGGTGTATCTTCCGGCAGAGGTCGAGCAGGAAGCTCTCGCCCGTGCGGTTGTAGAGCCAGATGACGGAGAGCAGGTTGTCGCCGCCGCGGCTGTTCTCCCAGTAGTCGCGCAGGAATTTCTCTTCGGGATAGGCCAGCTGCCAGCGGTAGTATGCCGTGAGCACGGGGATGACGCGTTCGTCGCCGCACCACTCATAGTAGTCTTGCAGGATTTGCAGGGCGAGCATGTTGGCCCACAGTTCGCGTCGTCCATCCTTGTTCTCGTTGACGGGACCGAGGAAGCCGTCCGGCTGACAGCTCCTCAGGATGCCTTCTATCCAGAATTTGGTCTCTTCTATCATCGCCTTGTCGTTCAGGATGTAGGCCAGGTTGGCATAGCCGCGGAGCCAGTAGGGCACTTCCTCCCATCCGTGGCTGCCGCCGGGTTCCAGCCAGGCGTTTCCTTCCTTGTCGAGCCAGTCGCTGATTTCGCCAAGCTGTCCGCTCAGTCCGTTTTTCTGTCGCTGCAGCATCTCGCCCACCCATCCGCGGGGCGTGACGGCGGCAGGAGCCAGCTTGATGAACGGGTTGGCAGGCAGCGGCGCGCGGTTGTTGACATAGAGGGTCGCTGTCGGCTTGATGTCGGCGGGCTTTATCATCTGTGATTCTTGTGCCATGAGTGGCATCTGTAGCATCACGACCGCCAGAATTGAGGCAAATTTTGCTTGCATAATGATGGTTTTTTATCTAAATGCGCGTAAAGGTACGACTTTTTTTGCTAAGACGCAAGCATGAGATGTATCTTTTTAGCAAAGTCTCTGCGGAAAACTGTCCTTGTGGAGCGCTTGACGACTTTCATGGGGGC
>JAFLUV010000090.1:0-4901 GCA_022508635.1 Prevotellaceae bacterium | reverse complement strand
GCCCGTGAAAGGCACAAACAAGGGGATGTGCCATTGCTGACACATCCCCTCTGTAGGATTTGCGGTAAGAATCTCTTCTTACTTGAGTGCGACCTTTTTGCCGCCGATGATGTTCACGCCCTGCTGAGCCTTGCTCATCTTCTGGCCAAGGAGGTTGTAGATGCCGTTGCCAGCCTTGCTCTCCTTGTTGATCTCGTCAGAGACAATGCCCTTGATGGCGTCGGGATCATTGATTTCACCCTTGCCGTAGTACTTGAGGCGCCAGTTGTCCATTACAACCCAGTCGCCGTTGGGCCTGTTCTCGTCAAAGTCCTTGTAGATGCCAATGGCGATGTGGCCGGGATCATCCTCGGAAATGGTGAAGAGAAGCTTGTTCTGGTAGAGGCCGTAGTTGAAGTACTCCTCAGCAGCCTGTGCGCAGGCCTGCAGCGGCTGGCCGCTGTATGTGCCGGGCATGGTCAGGCCGCCGTAGGTGTAGCCGATACCGGGAACCTTGTTCGCCTCAATGTGGATGGGCATAAGAGGTATGGTGTTCGCAGGATCTTCATAGTATCCGGGATCGTCGAAGTGCGCACTGGGACCGGCGTAGATGAAGGCGCGCTGGGAAATGGGCTGCTGCTCAACGACCTTCTTCACGTGTGCCTCCTCTATACCGTCGCGGTAGTAGCCCTGTACGGAGAGTACGTATGTACCTGCGGGCAGAGCCTTATCCTCTTCGTCCGGCCAGATATCCTGAGAGTTCTCGAACTCGTCAGAGTTGTAGGACTCAAGCACGAAGTTGGAGTAGTTTGCGCCACGTCCGAATACGCTGCCGCCAAAGAACGTCCAAAGGTCAATGCTCAGGCGCTGGTCATAGCCGGGGTTCTGGATGAGGAATGAAAGATCCACAGGGTTCTCTTCGCTTGCCGCAGCGATGAAGCTGAGCATCTCCTCGCGTGTGATGAACATCCACTGGTTGTCCTCCAATTCAGGGGTCTTCATGTCCGTGTCCACTACATAGTAGGAAGGATTCAGCTCGTTGTCGCCGTTGCGGAAGCCGAGGAGGTACTTGCTGCCGTCCTCTCTGGTCACGCCATGGCGGGCGATGTTGAACACATTCTCCTTCCCTTCAACGGGAACGAGCTCCCAGGAATCCTGTGTATTGCAGTCAATGTAGCCGTTCCAGCCCATGAAGTCGGCCTCGCCAATTATGCCGTTGGGACGGAAAGTCTCCACGCGGAAAGCACCCTCGATGATTTCCGTATCGCCGGTAGCATCGCCATCCTCGTCCAGGATGTCACGCTCTGCCTTTACAAGCGTCATGGGGTTGGAGATGTACTCCAAGGCGAGGTGCGTACCCCACGTCTCGCCACCACCAAGGAAGAGCTTCTGGCCTACATTATATATATAGTACATGTTGGAACCGTACTCGTCGCCGACCTCGTAGGGCTCGACAGCCACGGGAACAGTGCCGACATACTTCTCGGTGTGGCGCTCCATGGCAGTTGCCTTGCGAGCCTCGCGCAGGGCAGTGACATAGGGACTGAGCTGGCTGGCGGTAGCGCAAGTGTCAAGGGCAGCAACGGCATCCTCAAGCGAGGTTCCCCAGTAGCCCTTGTCCTCCAGCTTGCTGCAAAGCTCGTAAGTATCCTTCAGCACCTTCACGTCCTTGCTGTATGCAAAGATCTTGTTCACCTCAGGTGTCAGCTCGCGAGCGAGGTTCCTGATCTCGGCAGGGTCATTCTTGTTCTCCTCGAAGTTCTGCATTGCCTGGTCGATAATTGCCTGCACCTCTGCACGCATCTTGTTGGTCAGCAGCGTATCGGTCTTGGCGTATGCCAGAGCATTGTTGAACTGGCTGACGCATTCTTCATAGTTGACTTCGGTAACGTTGATGCCGCAGTCGTAGAAATAGCCGCCCCAGTTCTGCTGGATGTAGGTAGCAATAACGTTCTTACCCACGTTGAGGTACTTGGCAGGAATGTGAACCTGTACGGGATTCTTGCCGTTGGTCCAGCCTACGTTCTTCTGCAGGAGGTGACCGTTGACATAGGTCTCGTAAACGTCGTCGTGGAGGACGTTAAGCTCGTAAGAGAGACGTTCGTTGATCTTGTCAAGCTCGAAGTTACGGCGAATCCAGTAGTTAGAGCTATAATAGCATTCGGCGATACCTTCGGGCCAGATGCTCTGCTGTTCGTCCATATAGCCGGCACTGCCCGTAGGCATCATCTGCTCGTCCCACATCGAGTCATCGAAGTCAGCCTGTGCCCAGGCCAGCGTCTCAACGCGACCCTCAATCTCGGGAGCATCTGCAAGCTCGTAGTAGGTTTCTGCCCACTCTATTTCCTCTTCGGTGGGTTCGCGGTAACCGCCTTCACCATCGTTGAGGTCAAAGTCCCAGAATCGATACTTGCAGTGGTTCATGTAGAAGTAGTTGAAATAGTGCGTGCCTACCCAGAGCTCCTTGTCTTCATCAATGTCGACCAAAGAAATCTCCTTGATGGTGACCTTGGCACTGTCCTGACCTCCGCCGAAGTCGAATACAATCTTGAAGTTGCTGACTTCCATGTCGCTGAAGACAATCTCAAGCTCCGTGGGCTCGCCAACCTCAATGGTTCTCTCCTCGTATGCCAGCTCAAGATTGTCATCATCGTTGTCGGTAAGTTTTACGATGAGTGAGCTGAATTCCTTGTCAGCTTCCAGCTTAGCCTTGAAACTGTAGGTGTGATCCTCCTGGATTCTGATAGGTGTCTTGAAGTGGAGCTGTTCCATCCATACTTCACCCTCTTCGCTATGGCCGGGCATGACGAAGGAATAAACATCGCCTTCCTGAGCCTCGTAGAGTGCAGACCAAGGATGTTTGGGGTTATTGCTGGGAGAAGCCAGGTCATTGTTGTAACCGCCAGTGTTGTTGAAGAGTACCTTGCCCTCCCAAGGTGTGGTGAAGCCCATGTCAAGACCACCTTCAACCTTGGTGTAGAGACCGCAGTCAGCAAAAGCGCCCCCCCAGTTCTGGTGAACGTGGAATGCAATCACATTCTCCTCACCATTGAGCTTGATGAGTGCTTTCTGCTCGTCGGTCAGCTGGATATATTCCGCATTGTTCCAACCATTGGCGTAGCGTGTGTTGCCTTCCGCATCTTCGTGGGCACCTTCGTATCCGGTACGCTGGAAGACGAGCTCGCCGTTGATGTAGTACTCTGCCGGGGCATCATCGTGACCACAGGCCAAGTAGACAGGGCCGGCAAGCAGCTGGTCGGTCGTGAAGACGCGGCGAACGTAGATGTCTGCCATGATGTCGGTGGTTGTCCATCGATAGGAGGGACGGCCGTTATATGTCGCGTCAGAGCTGTAGGGAGCGGTGTTCTCTTCCCAAAGAATGGGCATCGGTTCTCCTGTTTCTTCGTCGAAGATATCGAAGTTCCGGTCATCCTCTTTTGGCCCCATGTCGAAGTCGGGCTCATACCATTCCCTGCCCTGTGCATCCGGTTCTGGTATGCCTACAATCATGTTGTAGTTGGGGTTCATGTCATTTTGGGTCCCGTAGTTCGTTTGAGAATTGTACACCCATGTCCATGCCTTCCATTCGATGTCACCATCCCAATAGGTGGAAGGCAACACAATCACGTTGGCTCCGACGGGGGTGAGACCGTCGCCTGCGCTTGCCATCAAAGAGAAAAGCGCAGCAGCACAAAATAGTAGTGTTTTTTTCATTTTTGATTAAGTTAGTTAATATATATATAGGATTTACCATTTTCTGCATGCAAATATACCAAAATTATTGATACGGACAAAAAGCATGGGGTACTTTTTTCGCTTCACATTGGGAAATATGTCAGATAGCATGCTCTTGTTATCCGTTTCGTTGAAAAAAGTAAGCAAAGTCGTACAAAAACAGGTAAAAGTTTGCATGATTGCATCTTTTCTCCTAATTTTGTACTTAAAAAGAAAAAAAGAACAACATAAGATGAATTTCATGTCACTGGGCTCTGGTAGCAGTGGCAATTGCTACCTGCTTCAGTCGGGTGATAGATCTATTCTGCTTGATGCAGGTATCAGCACCCGAACCCTGAAGAAGCATCTTAAGGATCATGGCATCTGTCTGGAGAAAGATATTGCAGCTGTGTTCATCACGCATGACCATGCCGACCACATCAAAGCTGTAGGGAATCTTGCCACGGACTATGGCAAACCTATCCACGCTACGCAACTTGTTCATGAGGGCATTGCCTGCAACCGTTGTCTGAAGGTAAAGGTACCTGCTTTGCGTATGTCGATTATGGAAAAGGGGACGACGTTGGAAGTAGGGAACTTTCGCGTAACATCGTTCGATGTCCCGCATGACAGCCGCGACTGTGTGGGCTATGTCGTAGAAGCTGACGGAGTTCGTTTTTGTCTTATTACCGATGTGGGACATGTCACTGATACGATATGCCAGCAGGTTGGCCTTGCCAACTATCTGGTGTTGGAGGCAAACCATGATATCAGTATGCTCAAGACAGGGAAATACTCGCCTTTCCTCAAGAATCGTATCAGTAGTGACAAGGGACATCTGAGCAACGAACAGGCAGCCAAATTGCTGGCAGAATACGCCACGCCGCAATTGCGCTACGTCTGGCTTTGCCATCTAAGTGAAGAGAACAATCATCCTGAACTTGCTCGCAAGACAGTTGAGGTGGTGCTTCGCCAGCACGGCATCATTCCGGATGTTGACTTTAGGCTTGACATACTGAAACGCAAGACACCTTCTAAAGTCTTTTCTCTTACATAGAGGTAAAAAATACTGGAAAAGGTTTGGCGGATTAAAGAAAAGTTCATACCTTTGCACCGCGATTTTAGGAGATCGCATTTGCAAAACGACAAGTGTATGCGTCCTTAGCTCAGTTGGTAGAGCAATTGACTCTTAATCAATGGGTCCAGGG
>JAFLUV010000009.1 GCA_022508635.1 Prevotellaceae bacterium | reverse complement strand
GGGAGGGACACTACATATTAAAGAAGTGTTTGCTAACGCTTTGTTTTTGGAAGATATCCCAATTTACAATTACACGTAACAATGAATAAGATAAGTAAAAAAGAGTTTATTGACAGAATTAAAACTATACATTCTGCAATGAGTGTCCAAGGCATAAAATATTCCAATATCCAGCTATGTGGATTTGTATGTAAAGGAATACGTGACAGTACACATAAGCCTTTTCAGATATCATTGGATAAACTATATGAGGCATATAAAGAATTGGATATAATAAATACCACCACTCTGAAATCTTATGTTAATAGAGTTCAATCTCCAGCTTTGGCAATCTTGATGAAAGCAGGATTAGTATGAGAAAACAAAACATATTGCTGTGCTTGTTGATGGCTCTGGGTGCTTATGCCCAGAGCTACAACAGCGATCGTGTATCGTTCACGAATTTCTTGGTTCGTATGTATAATGATGCTCCGTTTGAAGGTGTCCGTGCTGTGGATGACTATGACAATGCCTTCCTTATATCTGTATTGGCATTGGACAAAACGAAATACACAACGGTATCAACTCTTAACCGTGTGGCATCTGTAAAAGCAATGGCACAAGCCAGTCGTTATTTCAATGGAGCGAACATCACACAGGACATGATTATTCGCACATCTGAGAAAGCAGACGGAAGCAGTGACACGGAAATCATCGAGAACATACGAGAAAACTCTGTCGGTTATGTGAAAGCATTGGAACAATTGACAAACTTCACGCGTAAAGATGGGTTACAAGTATTTATCTTCATTACCCCATTAAGAAACAACGAGAAGAAACACTAAGAAGCTATTTTGAATTTGTCTTCTATCTTTTCTGAAAGAAGAAAGGAGAGGAGAAACTACGGCGTGATACGCTCACAGCGCTTTTCACCCGTTGCAATGTCATGGCCGTGGATTTCCACGTACTCGCAACGGATGGACATAGGCGGCTTCATGTAGGCATATATCTTCTGGAGAATCATCTCATGTCCGTTCACCTTGACGACCCCTACCCACTTGCCGTTACGCCGACAAATGCGTATGGCAAAGTCCTTATACGCCGCCAAGTGTACCAAAGCCTCGTTCTCCTTGGCACTGAGCACTTTGATTCCGAAAGCCATCTTGCGATCCAAGAAAGTCAAGCCCTCTATTCGCGTCTCACCGCCCAGCACCCAGTAGGATTTGAGCGGCTCCTTCTGGTTGAGCGTGCCGTTGCCGTCAAGGTTAATGTCGTAGCAGATATAGTTGGAGTTCGTGCTGCGCTCACATCGGAAGACATGCTCCTTCGGTATGTCAATAGCGCAGACAGCCAGGCAAGTCGTCGCCCAAAACAAGAAACAAAGTAACGTGTGTTTCATCTTTCTCCTCATGATTAGAAGGACATCGTCAGGTTGAAGCGTATGCCGTTCTTCTTGGTTCCGGGATGATCATGGTAGTTGAGGCGGCGCACGTAGTCCACACCGAAGAGCTTGAAGATGTTGCGCACACCCACAGCCATCTCCATGTACGGCGTGTGTCCCATCAGGGG
Source organism: Prevotellaceae bacterium (assembly GCA_022508635.1). Lineage (GTDB taxonomy): Bacteria > Bacteroidota > Bacteroidia > Bacteroidales > Bacteroidaceae > Physcousia. Next base: position 23,541 of record JAFLUV010000009.1, on the reverse strand, counting down.
ATAAGAACCTTCGGGGAACAGATAGAGCATGCCATCGTTCGGGTTCGTCGCAGGATTATTCTTGTCAGTAAGCACGCCCCACACCCCACGGAAGGCGAGATATTCGCGCAGCTTAAGCTTCTTGAAGAGCGGAATGCGGTTAAAAATCTTGCCGTTCATGTTCCATGCCAGCGACCAAAAAACGCGACGATCCATAAAGAACTCCATGTTGTGAAGCATATTGAGCGTACCCTCCTGTTCAACATAGGAAATACACGTCGGCGGAGTGATGAGGAGCGGGAACGGCACCTTGTTCCATTGCAGAGAGCCCAGGACATGGAAGTCCATGCGCCCCCAGCTACCCAGCCACTGACGCTTGAAGATACCAACCTCCGTTGTGTTATAATTATACTGTCCGCCCAGGATGCCGTCGAAGCCGATAGTGTGGCGGATGGTAAACTCTGGCCGATCCTTGTTGACAGGCCAGCGATCCTGCTTCGTATTGATGTATGTCTGTCCCGGACAGAAACGAACCTCAGCACTCCACTCCGTAGTGCGCATCTTGAAGTCCTCGGGGGCGCCATTGACATGGATGAAGCGCAAATCACCACACACCTCGTTGCTCTCCGCCACGACATGTGTATTGAAGTTCAGCCCATAGTCCGTCTCCCAGACAAAGCCCAAGTCCTGGCGATTGTTCTTATAGAGCATGTTCACCGTCTCAGTCTTGAAAGCAACGAAGATATTATCCTTACTGTTCTTCAAGTACTTATCCGATACCGAGCGTATATCGTAGGAAGTCTCGAACGTAATCATGCGCTGCGGAAACTCGAACGAAGAGTTCTTCTTCTTGTTAAAGCTATAGTTGGCTGTCACGCCATAGTAATTGCCGTGCGACTTAAAGCCATGTGTATAGTAACCCTCAGCGAAAAGATGTTTGTTGAGGGCAGCCGTCGTCTTTCCGCTGATGCGTGCACGAAAGCCATCGTAAAAGTTACTTGAAAAAGTACTGGTAACGGGTCCGAAGTCAAACTTACTGGGCTTGCCAGCCTTTGACGTCTCGATATAATTTTCAAAAAGCGTCTTGAACACGAGCAGCGGGATGCGCATGTTCTTTGACTTTGACATCGCAGTCATGAAATCGCTCAGGCCGTCCTCCTTCTGCGTCAGCTCTACGGCACGATACTTGTCCCAGAACTCCTCGTCCTGGTTACGCGAGTCTGCCATGTGCTTCACCTTGGAAACTCCCTTGAAAAGATTCTTATGGAGCGGCTCAAAGCTATAGTCGGAGATACGCGTGTTACGCACCACCAGCAACTTGCGCCCGAGCAATGTCATCTCTGCCCACATGTCATCGGTGGTCAATGCCCACTCATCATTAGGCAAACGGCTGTATATCTGGTCAATATGGAGCGAGCTGACAAAGTTGACGTCGCTGTTGGGCGGAATGCTCAGGTGGCACTTCTTGACATGAAGGCTGGAATCTTTCAGAATATAGATATCGCCGTTGAATCCGATATCCTGCAAGTTGTTCGGCGTGAATTGCAGATGATAGCAAGAGTCGCGTTCCACAAGCACGGTATCGACGATATAGTAGCGATAGAACGATGTGGCACCAGAAGCAATGGGACTCATGAAAGGAAACTTCAGCAAATGCACATAGTTATCGTAGATATCCACATCCTGGAAAACCTCCTTGAGCGTTGTGTTCAACATATCGCCCGTGGCAAAAAGCTGGTTCAGGCCAGAACTCTGCTCACCTGTAATAATGTCCTTCTCCGATCTGGGTTCTTTGCGATAGACATGCTGTGTGACCGTTTCATCCAAAGAGATAGGCACTACCATCTTACCGTTGTAGGGACTCAATTCTGCCTGCTGCGTAAACTTCACCTTGCCGATATCCGTACTATCCATCTCCTTGACCTTAAAGTCATTCAACGCCATCGAGAGTTTTTGGTACTTGTTGTACATGAAATAGTCATGGTTCTCGAGCCTGGTGTCCTTTTTGGCTTCTATCACACGCTTCATGAGTTCTATGGCAGGATTATCCTTGCGGACATAGCGTTTCCGCTCCGCACTGACGACAACCTCTTTGAGCGCCTTCGTATCAGGCTTAAGTTTGACTGTCAGTCGGCTGGGAGTAGCCTTTGTAATGTTTATCGTTTCCTCCTTGTATCCCTGACACGTAAAACTGAGTGTCGCGCCATTGATGCGTGTAATTGTGAAAATACCGTCCAAATCGGCTATAGCGTTCACCTTGCGATCCTTGTATGCGACTCCAGCCAAAGAAAGGCTGTCTCCGGTGGAAGCATCAATAATGACACCGGTAAGCTTCTGCCCTACGACATTCACAACAAACGCCAGAAGCAGGGCAAGGGTTGCAAAGAGTTTTCTTGTCATGTCTGTATTTAGGTTTCTTCTATGGTGCTTCTGTCTCTATGATAACATTTATTTCGTATTCCACACAGGATCGCCAATCTTGCTGCACGTCTCGAAAGCTGTCATGGTAACACCCTCAATGCCTGGCAGAAAAATGCTTCCGCCCGTAAGGAGCAGATTTTTCAGCGGCGTGCTCACCGAATGGAAAGTAAACATAGCTGCGCGAGAATCCTTGCGCATACCAAAGGCGCAGCCCTCTGGAATTCCCAGATAATCGCGATAAGTGAGAGGTGTACTCGTATAGCACTGCTCCACCATACCCCGAAGACCAGGGATATATTGTTCTGCCAATGTCAAGCATTGCGCAGCTTTCTCCCGACACATCGCTCTATAGTCATCACCCCGATGCCCGACCTGTGTGTCTACCCATGCTTCGCATTCATGCCAAGGCATAGGTGTCAGAAGGTCTATCTGCCGAAGCATGTCAGAGCCATCTTCCGGCACTCGGGCACTAATCATAACACCTTTCACGGGGTCGTTTGCCTCGGTCATCGTCCAGACATTTGGCTTGTCATAGACGAAAACATTATGAGCGAAATAGCGCAGTTCATTAGGTCTGATGCTAAGCTGCACCGTAAACATGCCACAAGTATTCGCTACAGTTTCCATCCTCCGACGGAAAGACTTGCGCATTGACGGACACTTGTCAAGCAGACGACAAAGCATAGCAGGGTGGATATCAGAGATAAAATGCTCCGCATCATAGGTTTCTCCGTTAGCACAGACCGCACTTGTAATATGCCCGTCCACTTCTGTCAAACTCACCACACGGCGACCAGTGAGCACTTCTCCGCCAGCCTTGCGAATAGTGTCAATAAGTTTATTCACCAGCTGGTTGCCGTCGCCCTGAAGTCGCCAACTGCTTTCAACGTAGCTGGAACAAGTGTGAGCGAAGCTGAAGAGGGGTAACGACTCACGACGAAGCTCTGTCTTCATGGCTGCAGCACTGACCACGTTCAGTAGCAGTTCATCGGAGAACGTCTGCCGCAGATAGTCATAGGCCAAAACATCCATATCGGATGCCGTAATGTGTTGTAATTTTTGAACGTAGCTCTGCAGCGCTTCGCGTTGATGTGGGAAGTCTTTTGCCAGTCCATCTACGAATGCCTCATAGCCCTGACGAAAGGTAAAGTGCCGACCACTGATGATGACGTGATCAAAATCATCGTCCATCCTCTGCCAAGGCAGATCCAGCAGTCCGAGATCGGCAAAAGCCTTGTACATAGTCTGACCAGGAGCTAAGCCTCCCACATAATGAAGCCCTGTATCATAGTTCAAGCCTGCCCTACGGAAACTTTGCATACAGCCACCCGGCTGTTGCGAACGTTCCAGTATAAGCACTCTGAATCCCTTTTGTGCAAGCAGTGCGCCACACTCCAGTCCGCCCAGTCCGCTGCCTATGATCAGGACGTCACTATTCATTGTTGACCTTCGTCGAACTTTGTTTCATAGTCCGCTATCATAAGTCCATGAGTGATCACCTTGCCTAACTCAAGGCGCAACTTCAGTTATGAACTCTCTACTATGAATTTATTTCTGATGCTGCTCGATGTAGTCGTAAAGTTGAGCAAAAGTTTTAATGGTGGGAAGCTCTGCCTTAGATATGAGCACACCATACTTAGTCTGTACTATGCCAATGAGGTCAACGAGGCTAAGGCTATCAAGTTCAAGAGTCTGATAGATGGGAGCATCGGGGGTGATGGCAGCCTCATCGATTTCAAACTCCTCTGCCAGTTCGGCGTTAATCTCTGCAATGATTTCTTCTCTTGTCATATTTATGTGTTTTGATTATTTATGTATTGCTTTTTTGAATATACCTTTTATGTCTGTTCCGCAGTATTCCTATTTATTATTTATATATGCATCTGTAAATGTTCAGACGTTCTTCACGACGATAGTTGAGTTGGTACCGCCAAAACCAAAACTGTTGGAGAGGAACATATCGAAATGCTGCTCCTTGGTTTCGGGCAATATATTGAGACAAGCTGTCACCTCGTCTGGTTTCTCGAAATTAATGTTGCCAGCAATGAAATCATTCTTCATCATTAAGACAGAATAAATAATCTCACTAGCACCAGCCATCCACATCTCGTGCCCTGTCTGGCTCTTGGTAGAGGTAACGGGCACTGTACGCTCGCCGAAAATCTGTGCAATGGCAGTTGCTTCACGCTGATCACCAATAACTGTACTAGTGGCATGAGCATTGATATAGCCAATTTGCTTGGGGTCTATGCCGCCATTCTTAAGACACTGTTCGAGCGAACGAGCCGGACCAGCCACATTGGGTGTAGAAATATGGTCTCCGTTACCCGAGAAGCCCCAACCGACAACCTCTGCAATGATGTTGGCTCCACGCTTGACCGCATGCTCATAACTTTCAAGGATGATTGTAGCACCGCCGCCACTAGGTACAAGGCCATCACGACCAGCATCGAAAGGTCGGCTGGCCTTTTCAGGAGTATCTTCACGAACAGAAAATGCCTGTATGCCATCGAAAGAAGCAATACCATACATATTGTTCTCTTCTGCACCACCACATACCACGCAGTCCTGCAAGCCTTGTGCAATGAGTAATGCACCCAGTCCGATGCTCTGTGATCCTGAGGCACAGGCTGCCGATGCAGTAAGGTTGATACCACGCATCTTAAAGAGACATGCCAAGTTCATAGTGATATTAGAATTCATACTCTGAAAGATAGCACCACTGCCACAAGCTACGGAACTACCTGCCTGACGAAACTTGTCAAGACTATTCATGGTAGCCTCTGCCACCGAATCGTTTCCATAGATGATACCTACTTCATGTGTAGCAAGAAAGTCATCGTCTATGCCGGCATTTTCGAGTGCTTGCTTAGTGGCGATGTAACCATATTGTGCCTCTTCGGGCATGAAGTTGCGAAGACTACGCGGAACGTATGCCTTGATGTCCACTTGGGGCACATTGCCAACAAGTGCAGAACGGAAGCCTGCGTCCTTGCGCTCTTGACTAAAAATGATGCCACTTTTTCCTTGATAGAGTGCATCGCGCACTTCGTCCAAGTTAGTTCCGATGCAGGACCAGATGCCCATGCCTGTTATAACTACTCTTCTTGCCATTATCTTTTCTTTCGTTTAAGCTCTTTGTTTGTTTTTCCCTTACTTTTCTTGTCAATACGGGACAAGGATAAACTATATCTCTTTACTAAAACAGCGACGGCGCTTGTATATTGTAGGATTCAGTGTTTTCCACTGCGTGAGAACCTTCATGTTGTTTTCGAGCATAGGACCTGTTTCTGCCCACCGGTATCCTAACTTATTGAGAGTGGGAATCAAGTAGGCAAACATCAAGGCATTAATGCCCAAGGCCTGCCACTCGGGATGAACTGCAATGAGCATTAGCTCAGCCTTGTCTTCATGCTTCCACTTCAGTGCACGCAACAGATGATACCATCCGAAAGGAAACAGCTTTCCACGTGATTTTTGCAGTGCCTTTGACAAACTAGGCATGGTGACACTGCTAGCGATGAGATTGCCCTCCTTGTCCTCCACCATCGGTAACAAGCGCAGGTCAAGCAGAGGGACATACTGTCCCACGAAGGCATCTGCCTCTTCTTCCGTATGCGGTGTATAACCAAAAAGCTCACTATAGGCCTCATTGAGTAAATTGAATAGTTTGCGTCCATAGAGGCCTTGGAAAATTTCTTTTTGCGTGAGCGTCCTTACTTTTAGGTCGTACATGTCGCAGACCACTTTTTCTGCACGAGCAAAGCGTTCGGGTATCTGCGAAGGTATCTGTACTTTCACCTGCACCCAGTCCACTTCTTTGCCGAAGCCATGTTTTTCCATGTGCACCGGGTAATAGGGAGGATTGTATATGGTAATAGCAGAACCTATCTGGTCAAAGTCAGAAACAAGCATTCCCTCCTTGTCAAAGTCAGAGATACCCAGAGGGCCTTGTATGGAGTCCATACCCTTGCTCCGTCCCCAGTCTGCAACAGCTTTGAGCAATGCGTAAGAGACGTCTGTATCATCAACGAACTCTATCCATCCGAAACGTACACAACTTCCCTTCCATACCTGATTGGCTCTGCGGTTGATGATACCTGCGATACGCCCCACAGGCGTCTCTTCTTCACTATATGCGACAAAAGCAACCACGTCACAATGTTGCAGGCCTGGGTTATGCTTGGAGTCGAACCATTGGCGCACATCCCGCTCCATGTCGGGGACGTAGTAAGGATTCCCCTTATAAATCTTCTGAGGGAGCCCCACGAAGTCATTCATCTGTTGCTTCGTCTGTACGGTTTTTATAGTGCACTTCATACGTATATCTCTGAACTACGCACGCACACATAGTGCGCATTAATCGGCTGCAAAGATACTAATAAATACTTTAATATGCACTATTTGTGCTACGTAAATATATCAAAAGGTCTGTTTTTTCAGAATAAACAAGACTTTTTGAACAATGTATTTACGGAGACAAAGTTAAATAAAGGACGAGTGCAATAGTCTGACTTGCCACAGAAAGAAGTGACACAAGAAAGTGAACCCCATTGTTTCTGTCCTACTCATAGGGTTCACTTAATGATTTGTCTATTGTTCACTGGGTGTTTCCGTGTGCTTGACTTATAGTTATTTCGTTCCTCTTCCTAACTTTGTTCAGATGCAGATGAAAGTTCTTGTCCGGCAACATTGGCCTCTGATTGTCCCGATTCAGGCGAAGAAGTCATCTGTTCGCTGACAGCCTTGATTTTCTGTGCCAAAAGGTTAAGTTCTTCGCGAAGTTTCTCTATCTTCTTGTTCATAGAGTCTACCAACGAGTTACCCTTCTTGCTGCTGGCGGTAAGGAAGCCTATATTATTCTCATAGGTCTTGATTTCATTCTGCATACGCTCGTAGGCACGCTGCATACGACGATACTCGGCATCAAGTGAGCCTGCTTCCTTCTCTACCCTCTGCTGCAATCCTGCGCGGAAATTGTTGAGGCGACGCTTTGCCTGACTGGCACCGTAAGCCTCGTAGAGTTTGTCACAGATAGCACGATATTCACGATAAAGTGTCTCTTTGTCGCGGAAGGGGACGTGTCCTATCTCGTTCCACCGTTGTTGGAGAGCCTTTACCTGCACAATGATATTTTCACCTTCTTGTTCGGCAAGAGCTTTGAGTTTTTCGATGATGTCGAGTTTCTGTTCTTTGTTCGCCTTCTCCTCGTTGCGACTCTCGAAGGTAGCAGCCTGCCGTGCCTCAAAAAAATGATCGCACGCGGCACTAAAGCGCTTCCACAGCTCGTCACTGTACTTACGCGGCACAGCTCCTATCTCTTTCCACTGCTTCTGAAGGTTGATGAGGATGTCGCCCGTGGAACGCCAGTCTGTGCTCTCCATGAGAGCCTCGGCTCTCTCCACCAATTCTTTCTTCTTAACAAGATTGCTTCCCAGTTCTTCCTTGAGAGTACGGAAGAAAGTATTTTTTTTCTCAAAGAAAGTGTCGCACGCCTGACGGAAGCGCTCGAAGATGGCCGTGTTCATTTTCTGCGGAGCAAAGCCGATGGTCTTCCACTCTGCCTGTAGGTCTTTTATTTTTTGTGTGACAGCCTCCCAGTCGGCAAAGGTGCGAAGGCTGTCCGTCCCGATGGCTTCAAGCTGTTCGCAAAGTGCGGTCTTGCGTTGCAGATTTTCCTCTTCGCGAGCCTTGATGGCTTCAAAATACGCTTGATGTTTCTTGTTAATGACGGTAGATGCCTCCTTGAACTTCGCCCATACTGCTTCGCGTATTTCTTTGGCTACGGGACCTGTTTCTTTCCATTCTTGGTGGAGAACCTGCAATTGGTTGAAAGCTTGCAGCACGTCGGGGTTCTCGGCAAGGGCTTCTGCCTGCTCTATGAGACGTGTCTTTATTTCGAGGTTCTTGCGGAAGTCATAGTCACGCAGTTCATGTCCGAGTTTGAGGAGGTCATAGTATTGCTCTACATAGAGCTGATAGTTTTTCCAAAGCTCTGTGGCGCGTTCAGCCGGAACGGCTTTTATTTCTTTCCATTCTGCCTGTAATGCCTTGAACTCGTCGAAAGTTCGGTTGGCTTCTTCCGGCGTGGATGCAAGTTGCTGTATGCGTTCTATTATCTGAAGCTTGCGTTGGAGATTCTCCTGTTTCTGCCTTTCGATGTTTTCCTGGATAGCCGCTCGACGCTCGCGTATGATTTGCATTGCTTCACGGAAGGCAGGCTCCGCAGGGTCTATCTGTGGCACAAACTCGTCCGCTTTGCCGCCTGCATTGATAAAAGCTTGATAGGCTTCCTGCATCTCGGCGGTGTGAAACTTGTAGAAGAGTTGCTTGAGGAGGGAAAGTTCCTGCTTGTCGCCCATCTCGCCACTATGTGCTATCTCCTGCACACGAGCCACTACTTCGTCTTTTGTGCGAAAAACTTGCTGCACAATGGCTTGCTCGGCCTCTGGCACTTCTTCGTTTTCGTTGTCTGTTGCAATCATTGTCTTGGAAGCCTGTTCCTCTATGGCAGTGATCTCAGAAGGCTGCTCTGCGGCAGCAGTTTCTATAGTCTCTAAAGAGTCCATTATCTATAATTTTTTCAATGGTGAGTGCAAAGTAAGGGAAAAAAAACTTTTTGTGCAAGCAAAGAGGAGTTTTTTTATTGTGTCGGGATTAAATCCATGTTTTACGTTTGAAATACCACATAAAAAGGACGGTGACACCTATGGAAAGTGCCATTGCAAGCGGGAAGCCCCAAGGCTGTTCTTCCATACCATTTATGAGGTTCATGCCGAAAAGGCTCGCGATGAGCGTAGGGAACATCAAGATGATACTTATGCTAGTAAGCATCTTCATGACTGAATTCATATTGTTATTGATGATATTGGCATGGGTGTCCATCGTGGAATCGAGAATATCAGCGTAGATATTGGAGGTCTCACGAGCCTGGCTCATCTCGATATTTACGTCTTCTATCATGTCTGCATCAAGTTCGTCAATAGGCAGCTTGAACTTGAGTTTGGAGAGGAGATTTTCATTGCCACGGATGGAGGTGACAAAATATGTAAGACTGTCCTGCAAGCGGCTCAGGGCAATAAGATCGGCATTGCTCACGTTACGATCAAGGTTTCGTTTAGCCTTGTCTATGAGCAGGCTGATTTGCTTGAGCCGTTTCAGATACCAGACAGCACAACAGAGGAAGAGGCGGAATATCATGTCGACGGAATCAACGAAGCCGAGGCCACGTCTCTGCTGGTAGGAGACAAAATCTATCATCATGTCTGTCTCGAAATTGCAGATGGTGATGACCACATTGCCTTTCAGGATGATACCCATCGGAATGGTGGTAAAGGGTGTTCGGCTTTTCGTCTCCTTTGCATAAGGGATACGCAAGATGATAAGCACCCAGCCGTCATCGATGTCGTAGCGAGCACGTTCGTCTGTATCGGCAATATCGCTAATATAGTAGTCAGGGACGTGGAGAGTCTCCTCCAAAAAATTTACATCCTCTTCGGTGGGGCAGGTCACTTGCACCCAGCAACCAGGCTGCCATTCATTGATGGTACGCAGACCATTCGTCGTGTTCCAATAAGTTCGCATCGTTTTGTTCCTCTTTTTTCTTAGGGTAGATACAATGTTCAGGCTCCATCTCGGAGCGTACATGTCGATGCAAACTCCAGAGCGCTAAGAATTGTTATTATCCGCGTGATAGTCGTCCATTATTGTTATTGAATAGCGTAGTTTATGTTGTTTCTGGGCGCAAAGTTACGAAAAAATGTTGAAATGACAATACCTCGAAGGGCTGTTTTTTGCCAGTGGCCGATATTTTGGCTAAAACCCGTTGGCGGAATTAAATCTGCACATACTTTATAAGGCGTATTCTAAAAATTTTGTATTTTAGTTTTATGAATACGCTCCTATTTTATCCTCCCACTACCATTCATATAATGGTTGGTGTTATGTATCACATTATTTTAAGTCATTTGATAAATACAATCCACGTATAAACGAACATGAAAAAGCGATATCAAAAATACGGCCTAACTGGGTAGTAATTTTTTCCTAACTGGAGCGTAAAAATTTCCTAACTATAGCGTAAAAACCATTCATTTGCTAAATGAGATTGTGCGGATATAAACATACGGCACCACATTGGGGATTTTTACGATAATGTTTGCGTACATCGTTTGTTTTTCGTACCTTTGCGCCCGATTTATTATAACAATATAAAAAATAAATGAGTCCAGAGACACTCAACGAATTGTTTGAGCAGACCGTCAGCCGCCTCTCCGAACCAACCTCGCTGCATGGGCTCTGTCGCGAGCACAACGACGGCGACCCCCTACCCTCCGCCACGGCACTGAGTGAGATCATCGACCTTTGCCGCGCTATCATATTCCCCGGGTTCTACGGGAAATCCAACATCAGCAGCAAGACCCTGCCCCACCATATCGGCATCAGCTTGGACAGACTCTGCCATCTCCTCACCCAGCAAGTACTGGCAGGACTTTGCTTCCAGAACGACAAAGCCGAACCCACCTGTTCGCTCACAGAACAGGCACAAGCCATCGTGGCAGAGTTCATCAAGCGCCTGCCCGACATGCGCAGCATACTGGCAACCGACATTGAGGCAACCTACAACGGCGATCCGGCTGCCAGCTCCTATAGCGAAATCATCAGCTGCTACCCTGTCGTCAAAGCCATCTCCGGCTATAGGATAGCACATGAGCTGCTGCTGCTCGGCGTACCGCTCATACCACGCATCATCACAGAGATCGCACACAGCGAGACAGGCATCGACATCCATCCGGGCGCACAGATAGGGCACCACTTCACCATCGACCACGGCACAGGCGTCGTCATTGGAGCCACTTGCATCATTGGCAACCACGTGAAACTCTATCAGGGCGTCACCCTCGGTGCCAAGAGCTTTGCCCTTGACGATAACGGACACCCCATCAAAGGCATCCCACGCCACCCCATACTCGAGGACAACGTCATCGTCTACAGCAATGCCACCATACTCGGCCGCATCACCATCGGCAAAGGAACGGTCATCGGCGGCAACGTATGGGTGACGGAAAACACAAAACCAGGAGAACACATTATACAGAAACGCAGCTAACAATGGAAAACCCACAATGGCAAACTCCCGCCAGCAGGCAGGGAGAGGAATTCGAAATGATAGCCAAGACCTTCCAAGGCTTGGAAACCGTACTTGCCACCGAGCTTATTGACCTTGGAGCAAACAACATACAGATAGGAAGACGCATGGTTTCCTTCACGGGCGACAAGCGTCTGCTCTATAAAGCAAATTTCCAGTTGCGTACAGCACTGCGCATCCTCATGCCTATCAAGCATTTTCGAGCAACATCTGCCGACGAGGTCTACACGGCTATACAAGAGATAGACTGGACTAACTACCTAACTAACGACACCACCTTCGCCGTGGATAGCGTCGTCTTCAGCCAAGAATTCCGCCACTCAAAGTTCGTAGCATACAAAATAAAGGATGCCATCGTTGACCAAATGCGCGAGCGGACAGGCGACCGCCCCAACATCCGCGTCACCAATCCCGACCTGCAACTCCACATCCATATTGCCGAATACGAATGCACACTCTCCCTCGACACCAGCGGTGAGAGCCTACATCGCCGAGGCTATCGGCAAGAAACCGTCGAGGCACCCCTCAACGAAGTATTGGCTGCCGGCATCATCATGCTAACAGGATGGAGAGGAGAATGCGACTTCATCGACCCCATGTGCGGCAGCGGAACAATTCCAATCGAGGCTGCACTCATCGCCCGAGGTATCGCACCCGGCGTTTATCGCAAGGAATATGCCTTTGAGAAGTGGCCAGACTTCGACCAAGATCTTTTTGACAGCATCTATGAGGATGAATCTCTGGAACATGAATTTGAACATCACATCTATGGCTATGATATAAACCGCAACGCCATTGCCATCGCTACCAACAACGTCAAAGCTGCTGGTCTGAGCAAGGAAATAACCATCACCCAGCAGGACTTTGCTGACTTCGTTCAGCCCGCGGAAAAGGCCGTCATTGTAACCAACCCACCCTACGGCGAGCGCATCTCTGCACCAGACCTCCTTGGACTCTACAAAATGATAGGATCCAAACTCAAACACCAATTCACAGGAGGCAACGCATGGGTACTCAGTTATCGAGAAGAATGCTTTGACCAAATCGGACTCAAGCCATCGTTGCGGACGCCCCTCTACAATGGAAACCTCGAATGCGAACTCCGCAAGTACCAATTATTTAACGGGAAATTCAACAACATGCGTGCCAAAGGCGGCGATATCAAGACCGCCCAAGAACGACGCATGATGGCAGACCGCAAACGATTCAAGCAGCATCGCGACTTCAAAGCCAAGCTCGAAGAAGATCCCCGCAACCGTTTTACAAGCAAAAAGGAAGAACGCCATGAATGGCACCACGACCAACAACGTAAAGATCGAAGAGAATTCCGACGCGAAAATCGCAGGGATCGTCATGACGACCACAGAGATTTCCGTGAAGGCCGAAGAGATTCTCGAAATAATGACCGACGCGACTTCAAGCGAGGAACAAGCCGTCGTGATGACTTCCGCAAGCCATTCGACAGAAACAAGGGGAAAAATAATTATGGCAAAAAACGAATTGATTAATTTATGAAGAATAAACTCCTTTACTTTACGATCCTCACGCTTGTGACTACAGGTCAACTCATGGCACAAAAACTCTTCACGCTCGAAGAGCTTAACTTCGGCGGAAAGAACGCTGCACAATTCTATCCCGAACGCTGGCAACTACGCTGGGACGGCGACCGCCTCATTGATGCCGCCACTACTCCCGCAACCATCATCGATCGCACAACAGGCCGCACCATTGAGGGCGAGACCATCGACATGAACACACAACGACGCAAGCGTCACGAAGGCGAACTGGAACATTGCAAAACTTCTGGTGCAACAGCCTTCTTGCGCGACAGTAACCTGTGGGTAGCTGCTGCCGACGGTACGGAACACCAACTATCCACCGACGGATCACGGCAAATAGTGTACGGACAAAGCGTGCACCGTGACGAGTTCGGCATCCGCAAGGGAACTTTCTGGAGTCCAAACGGACAGCAACTCGCTTTCTACCGCATGGATCAAAGCATGGTGGCAGACTATCCACAAGTCAACACCTTCGAGCGCGAAGCAGTACTCGCTCCCGACAAATACCCTATGGCAGGCATGACATCACACAAAGTCACTGTCGGTGTGTTCTCACTACAAACAGGACAAACGATCTACCTCGACTTTGGCGACCCCACCGACCGGTACTTCACAAACATCGCTTGGGATCCCGAAGGACGAACCATCTACCTGTATGAGGTCAACCGCGACCAGAACCATACGACGCTCGATGCCTACGATGCCACTACAGGTCGAAAACTACGTACCTTACGCGAAGAAAGTTCCGACAAATATGTCGAACCACTCCATCCCATCACCTTCTTGCCCTGGGATAGCAGTCGTTTCATCTACTGGAGTCGGAAGGACGGCTATAGACACCTCTACCTCATGGATGTCAAAGGCACGGATCTGGGTCAACTCACCAGCGGCAAATGGGAAGTAAAAGAGCTGGCTGGATTCTGTCCTGCCACGAAGAGCGCCATCATCATCACCAAAGAGGCTGGCGACTTGCAACGCAACATCTATAGCCTCAATATTAAGTCTGGCAAGCGAACCCTGCTCGACAACGGCCGGGGTTGCCATTCCTTGCAGTTATCTGCCGACGGACGCTATCTCATTGACACTTGGCAGGAACCAGATGTGCCACGCGCCTGTGCCGTGACTGATACGAAGACTGGAAAGCAAAGTCTGGTACGCACGGCAAAAGACCCATGGGAAGGCTGGTATCAACCCGTTTTCGAGCAGGGCACCGTCCTGGCTGCTGACAATCAAACTACACTTTACTGGCGCATGGTGAAGCCCATGGATTTCGATCCCGCCCGCAAATATCCCACCGTTGTCTACGTTTATGGCGGACCACATGCCCACAACGTGGAGGCTTCCTGGCATTGGGGCTCACGTTCATGGGAAACATACATGGCACAGAAAGGCTATATACTTTTTATCCTTGACAATCGGGGCAGTGAAGACCGAGGCCGTGACTTTGAGCAAGCAACTTTCCGTCGTCTGGGACAAGAGGAGATGCGTGACCAAATGAAGGGTGTAGAATTCCTGAAGTCTCTACCCTATGTCGATGCCGACCGTCTCGGCGTGCACGGCTGGAGTTTCGGCGGCTTTATGACTACATCGCTCATGACAACTTATCCAGATGTTTTCAAAGTTGGTGTGGCTGGCGGACCTGTCATCGACTGGAAGTGGTACGAAGTGATGTACGGCGAACGCTATATGGACACACCCGAACAAAATCCGGAAGGTTATGAGCTGACCAGTTGCATCCCTAAGGCAAAAAATCTGAAGGGGAAGTTACAAATCATCATCGGCATGAATGATCCCACCTGCGTACCACAACACAGCCTGCAATTCCTCAACGCCTGTGCCGAGGCTGGCACACAGCCTGATTTCTTCGTCTATCCCGGCGAAGGGCACAACATGGCAGGACACAAGAGTGTCCACTTGCACGAACGCATCACACAATATTTTGAGGATTATCTGAAGCCCGTCATTTCTGGGCAAGACCACAAATAAAAATAGAAAAACTCTAACTCCATATCTATCCCATCACCAATGAAAATATTACTACTAGGCAGTGGCGGTCGCGAACACGCCTTAGCATGGAAGATTGCCCAAAGCCCCAAGTGCGAGAAATTATACATCGCTCCCGGCAACGCCGGCACGCTGAATGCGGGTGAAAACGTCAATATAAAGGTTAACGACTTCGAGGGCATTAAAGCATTCTGCATTGAGAAAGATATCACAATGGTCGTAGTCGGACCAGAAGATCCGTTGGTAAACGGCATCTACGATTTTTTCCAGGACGATGCACAGCTTTGCAGCATACCCGTCATCGGACCAAGTAAAAAGGGAGCGATGCTGGAGGGAAGCAAGGACTTCGCCAAAGGTTTCATGCTGCGCCACGGCATTCCTACGGCTGCCTACCGCACTTTTACGAACGAAACGCTCGCCGAGGGCAAGGCCTTCCTGCATACCTTGCGACCTCCCTATGTATTGAAAGCCGACGGTCTTTGCGCTGGCAAGGGCGTGCTCATCGTGTCCACAATAGAAGAAGCGGAGAGAGAACTGGAGAAGATGTTGGGAGGCATGTTTGGCGGAGCCAGTAGCCGTGTAGTCATAGAGGAGTTTCTGAGCGGCATTGAGTGTAGTGTCTTTGTTCTTACCGACGGTCAAAGCTACAAAATTCTGCCTGAAGCGAAAGACTACAAGCGCATCGGCGAGGGCGACACCGGCCTCAACACTGGCGGCATGGGAAGCGTAAGCCCTGTTCCCTTTGCCAATAAAGAGTGGATGCAGAAGGTGGAGGATCGCATCATCCGCCCCACGGTGGAAGGACTGAAGGCAGAGGGCATCGACTACAAAGGCTTTATTTTCTTCGGCCTCATCAACGTGGATGGCGAGCCGAAGGTCATTGAGTATAACGTCCGTATGGGCGACCCCGAGACAGAAACCGTCATGTTACGACTGAAAAGTGACCTCGTTGATCTCTTCGAAGGCGTGGCGACTGGCACTCTTGCACAGAAGCAGATCACCTTCGACGAACGTGCGGCGGTCTGCGTTATGATGGTGAGCGGTGGTTATCCTGGCTCATATAAAAAAGGCTTTCCTATCACTGGTATTGAGGATGTAGAGGGCAGCATCGTTTTCCATGCAGGCACGGAAATGAAGGCTGAGCAGATTGTCACTAATGGCGGACGTGTTATCGCTGTTAGTAGCTACGGCAAGGATAAACAGGAAGCCTTACAAAAGAGTTTCCGTGAAGCACAAAAGATACAGTTCCAAGATAAGTATTTCCGCAAGGACATTGGTGCTGACCTATGAACCTCTGCTACTTGTCCTAACATGCCATGAAAATCAGGCTCCAGAACAAGATAGCAAGGAGCGAAGCCACACTCCCTACCTGTATAGCGATAGCTGCCATGTTGTGGTGGTTACCGAGACGCAGTTTCTTTCTGCCTGAAGTGTTGGGATTCGGGTTTTGCCTGCTGACGGCATACATCATCATGGAGACCAATACCCGACAACACCTGTTTCGTATCCGCACGCAGTTGACGATATGCACCTGGCTCATATTCTCGGCATGCCTTTCCTTCATGCATTCTTGGGGTGAACCGATTGTAGCAGCTGCCCTGCTCTCTGTTGCCCACATGCTCCTGTTTCGCTGTTACCAGCAGAACAGACCCGAAGCTTTCGTCTTCCATACCTTCCTTATGCTAAGCATAGGCAGTTTCGCTGCACCCACTATGCTACTGATGGCTATACCTTTCTTCATTTACCTTGCTTCCTTCCTGCGGGCGCTGACATGGAAGTCATTCTGGGCGGGTATACTCGGGCTTGTGACTCCCTACTGGTGTTTTGCTGTTTGGTGCTTCATGACGGAAAGCATCGGTACCCTGTCTCTTCCTTTATTTAAGTGGCAAGAAGGAAAATTTCTCATTAATTACGACTTCTCCTCTCCCCTTTGGGTACAACTGGACGGAAGACTTTCTTTCCCAGAGCTGTTTTCTGCAGCATTCATCATCCTGCTCGGCATCGTAAGTTCCATACATTTTCTCCGTACCAGCTTTGACGACAAGATTCATGCTCGCATGATACTTTACATATACGTAGCACAAACTTTCTTACTATCGGCTTTCCTGATTTTGCAACCCAGCAGCTACGAGACTACGATGGCGCTTCTTGTTGTAAATGTCTGTCCACTTATTGCACATTATTTTTCGCTATCTGACAGTTTGTGGACTACTGCTTTTTTCTTGCTAACGCTGCTGCTCACGGTAACAATGTCCGCATTAAACCTATGGATGACATCATTCAGCATCTCATAGCCTACGGCTACCCTGGTATGGGCGTGACCGCCTTCATTGCAGGTAGTGTTCTACCTTTCAGCAGCGAAACGCTTCTGGTGGGTTTTCTGTTAGCGGGTCTACGTCCGTGGCCACTTTTCTTATGGGCAACGGCAGGCAACGTTATGGGCAGTATGTTCAACTACTGGGTGGGGAGCCTCGGACGCATAGAATGGATAGAGCGATACCTGCACGTGAAACGTGAGAAGATAGAACACACTCAGCACTGGCTACAAGGGCATGGTGCCTGGATGGGGTTTCTCTGCTTCCTGCCTGTTTTGGGCAGTGCCCTGAGTATTACTCTCGGCTACATGCGCGCCAACCCGTATCTCTCTTTCCTTAGCATTTCCTTGGGCAAAGCCCTGCGCTATGCCATCCTTATTTGGGTTGTCACTAAAGGGGTATGATTATGACTATCTACACAAGATAACAAACAGAGAAATTATGGCTGATGATAACTTCTATATGAAGCAGGCTTTTGCTGAGGCTGAAGCTGCCTACCGAAAAGGAGAGATACCTATTGGTGCCGTGGTGGTATGCCGCGACAAGATCATCGCACGCAGCCACAACCTGACAGAATTGCTGCACGATGTCACGGCTCATGCTGAAATGCAAGCAATCACCTCCGCAGCAGAGCATCTGGGCGGGAAATACCTGACGGACTGCACACTTTATGTCACAATAGAGCCTTGCGTAATGTGCGCCGGAGCCCTCGGATGGTCGCAGGTGAGCCGCATTGTCTATGGTGCACCCGACGAAAAGCGCGGCTATTGCCGATTTGCTCCCAATGCTCTCCACCCTCGTACACAAGTAACGGGAGGCATTATGGCAGACGAATGTGCCGAGCTGGTCAGGCGTTTCTTCAAAGAGAGGAGATAATTTGCACCTACCCTGTTCCCTGACTCTCTGTACCCCCTATGCTTTGTTTCCAAACTAGTCATTAGGACATCTATTTCACGAGATTTAGCAACACGCTGTAAAATAAGCATATTAAGGATTCCTTATTTTACGTCGAAACAGAGTTGCAGAAACACTTAAGTGAAACATTCAAAAACACTTAAGTGAAACTTTTGAAATACTTAACCGTTTCCAAAGCTTTACTTAAGTGTTTTTCAGAGTACTCTTTAGGGTAAAAAACGAAGCGAAGAATTATGATTTGTGAACGAAATATCGTACCTTTGCAGCCACTAAGAACAGAAGCATGGAAGAGAGAAACAGTTTCGTGCGTGAGGTAGCAGAAAAGAAGTATGAATACGGCTTCACCACCGACGTGCAGACAGACATCATAGAGAAGGGACTCTCGGAAGACATAGTGCGCCTTATCTCTAAGAAAAAGGAAGAGCCGGAATGGTTGCTCGACTTCCGCCTGAAGGCATATCGCTATTGGCTCACGCAGGAAGCTCCTACATGGGGACATCTCAAGATGCCGCACATCGACTATCAGGACATTTCCTATTATGCCGACCCGACAAAGTCAAAGGGGAAAAAGCAAGGCGAAAAGGAAATCGACCCCGAACTGATGAAGACTTTCGACAAGCTTGGTATACCTTTGGAAGAACGCATGGCACTTGCAGGAACGGCAGTCGATGCCGTCATGGACTCGGTAAGCGTGAAGACAACGTTCAGAGAGAAACTGAGTGAGAAAGGCATCATTTTCTGTTCCATCAGTGAGGCTGTCCGCGAACATCCTGATATAGTGCGTGAATATCTGGGCAGCGTCGTCCCCTATCGTGACAACTTCTTTGCTGCTCTCAACTCCGCCGTCTTCAGCGACGGATCTTTCGTCTACATTCCAAAAGGAGTTCGCTGTCCCATGGAACTCAGCACCTACTTCCGCATCAACGCCCGCGGTACAGGACAGTTCGAACGCACCCTCATCGTATGCGACGATGATGCCTATGTCTCCTATCTTGAAGGCTGCACCGCTCCCATGCGCGACGAGAACCAGCTTCACGCTGCCATCGTAGAAATCGTAGTGAAAGAGCGCGCTGAAGTAAAGTATTCCACCGTGCAGAACTGGTATCCAGGCGACAGCGAGGGACGAGGCGGCGTGCTCAACCTCGTCACCAAACGAGGACACCTACGCGGTGCAAACAGTCGACTCTCTTGGACACAAGTCGAGACAGGCAGTGCCATCACTTGGAAGTATCCCAGCTGCATACTATCAGGCGACGGCAGTCAGGCGGAATTCTACAGCGTGGCTGTGACGAACAACTACCAGCAGGCGGATACAGGTACTAAGATGATACACATAGGACGCAACACCCGCAGCACCATCATCTCGAAAGGCATCAGCGCGGGTAAAAGCCAAAATGCCTACCGTGGCTTGGTTCGTGTGGCTCCCACTGCCGACGGTGCACGCAACTACAGCAGCTGCGACTCCCTGCTCTTAGGCAGCAACTGCGGCGCGCACACTTTCCCCTATATGGACGTACAGTGCGAAACGGCCGTAGTAGAGCACGAGGCTACGACCAGCAAAATCAGTGAGGATCAGCTCTTCTACTGCAATCAGCGCGGCATATCCACCGAGGAAGCCGTTTCCCTTATTGTGAACGGCTACGCCAAAGAGGTCATCAACAAGCTGCCTATGGAGTTTGCCGTCGAGGCACAGAAGCTTCTCGGGGTCAGCCTTGAGGGTAGCGTCGGATAAAAGACAACATACACAGATTTATGCTAAAGATAGAGAACCTGCACGCCAGCACAGGCGGCAAAGAAATACTGAAGGGCGTGAACCTGACTGTCCAAGACGGCGAGATACATGCCGTGATGGGACTTAACGGAGCCGGAAAGAGTACGCTCTCGAATGTTATCGTCGGACATCCGGCTTATGAGGTGACGCAGGGAAGCATCACCTGGGATGGCAAGAATCTGCTTGCCCTTAGTCCCGAGGAGCGCGCCCATGAGGGCATCTTCCTGAGTTTCCAGCAGCCCACCGAGATACCGGGAGTTTCGATGGTCAACTTCATGCGTGCCGCCCTCAATGCCAAGCGCAAGTACCAAGGTCTTGACCCCATGTCGGCGGGAGACTTCCTCAAACTCATGAGAGAAAAGCGTGCCATCGTAGAACTGGATAGCAAGCTCGCAAGCCGAAGCGTGAACGAGGGCTTCTCGGGCGGAGAGAAGAAGCGCAATGAAATCTTCCAAATGGCAATGCTCGAACCGAAGCTCGCCATCCTCGACGAGACGGACAGCGGCCTCGACGTGGATGCCCTGCGCATCGTGGCTGAGGGCTTCAATCGCCTACGCCGGCCGGAGACAAGTGCCATCGTCATCACACACTATCAGCGACTGCTCGACTATCTGAAGCCCGATGTGGTACACGTGCTCATCGATGGCCGCATCGTTAAGACGGCAGGGCCGGAACTGGCAACGGAGATAGAGAATCGTGGCTTCGACTGGATAAGGAACGAACTGGAGAACAAGGAATAAAAAGGAAAGTATTTCGTCCTGGCGTGTCCACGCTACGATGTTATAACGAAAAGACCATGAGGCAATACATAGACTTCTACCACGAGGTGAAAGAAACGATAGCCCGGCGCAGCTGCGACGAGATGAATGCCTGTCGCGAGGCTGCCTTGCATACGTTCTCCTCACAAGGCTTCCCTTCACAGAAAGTAGAGCGCTATCGTTACGCTCAGGTAGAGGCGGACTTCTCGCCCAACTATGGCATTGCACTTACACCGCTTGCTGCTAAACTGCCGCCCCACTGCTTCCGCATAGCAGAGGCAGAGTCTCGCGTGCGCGCGATATATAATAAGGTAGCAGACAAGGACGACAGCATCGTCGCACTCAACACGATGCTCTGCGTCGACACGCTGGTGGTGCACGTGCCGCGAGGCGTACGCGTGGAGCATCCCATACAGATCAGCAACATACTCAAGGGCGAGCAGGATACGATGGTATGCCGTCGCATCCTCATCGTTATGGACGAGCTGGCGGAGGCCAGTGTCATCATCACCGACAGGGCTGCCTCGCAGAACCATTTCCTGACGAACCAGGTCATAGAGGTCGTAATGGGCGAGGGTTCGCACCTCAGCCTCTACGACGTGGAGGAGACACACCTGCTCTGCACCCGCTATAGCAGCGTCTTCGTGCAGCAGGGTCGCAACAGCCGGCTGCACCACACATGCCTGACGCTTTTCAACGGCCATACCCGCAACCGCCTTGACGTCATGCTGCAGGGCGAGGGAAGCGAGGTGACGGCAAACGGCTGTGTCATTGCCGACAAGATGCAGCGGGTAGACAACAACACCCTCATTGACCACCAGGTGCCCGGCTGTACGTCCGGCGAGCTCTACAAGTACGTCCTTGACGACAATGCCGTGGGAGCCTTCGCCGGCAAGGTACTGGTACGCCCGGGGGCGCAGAGGACGGCAAGCAACGAGACGAATGCCAACCTCCTTGCCACGCGGACGGCACGCATGTACGCGCAGCCGATGCTTGAGATATACGCCGACGACGTGCGGTGCAGCCACGGCAGCACCGTGGGGCAGATGGACGAGGCTGCCCTCTTCTACATGCGGCAGCGCGGCATCGACGAGCAGGAGGCGCGCCTGCTGCTCAAGGCTGCCTTTATTACCGAAGTTATTGAAACCATTCCCCTCGAATCGCTGCGCGACCGCCTGCGCGTACTCGTGGACAAGCGGCTGCGCGGCGAGCTCAGCAAATGCGAAGGGTGCAAGCTATGCAAGTGATGAAAGAACTGCGGGACGACTTCCCCATCCTCCGGAAGATAATCTACAAGAAGTATCCGCTCGTCTATCTGGACAACGCAGCGACGACGCAGAAGCCGCGGCAGGTGGTCGAGGCCATGTCGGACGAGTACTACAACGTCAACGCCAACGTGCACCGCGGCGTGCACTTCCTCTCCCAGCAGGCGACGGAGCTGCACGAGTCGTCGCGCGAGACGGTGCGTCGCTTCCTTGGCGCCCGCAGCACGGCGGAGATTGTCTTCACGCGCGGCACCACGGAGAGCATCAACCTCGTGGCATCGTGCTTCGGGCAGGCCTTCATGCGGGAGGGCGACGAGGTCATACTGAGCGAGATGGAGCACCACAGCAACATTGTCTCGTGGCAGCTCCTGCAAGCCCGTCAGGGCATCCGCCTGCGCGTCGTGCCCATTATGGACGACGGTCGGCTGCGCATGGACGAGTACGAGAGGCTCTTCAACGAGCGCACGCGCATCGTCAGCATCGCCCATGTGAGCAACGTGCTGGGCACGGTCAACCCCGTGCGCGACATTATAGAGATAGCGCACGCGCACGGTGTGCCCGTGCTCGTCGACGGTGCGCAGAGCACGCCCCACATGCCCGTCGACGTGCAGGAGCTGGACTGCGACTTCTTCGCCTTCAGCGGCCACAAGACGTATGGCCCCACGGGCATCGGGGTGCTCTACGGCAAGGAGGAGTGGCTGGAGCGCATGCCTCCCTACATGGGCGGTGGCGAGATGATCAAGACGGTGAGCTTCGAGCGGACGACCTTCAACGACCTGCCCTACAAGTTCGAGGCCGGCACGCCCGACTACGTGGCCTCTACGGGGCTGGCGCGTGCGCTGGACTACCTTGCGGCCATAGGCATGGAGCGCATCGAGGCGCACGAGCGCGACCTGACGGCCTACGCCATGCGGCGTCTGGAGGAGACGGAGGGGATGTGCATCTTCGGCCCGCGGGACGTTGGGGAGCACGACGCGGTCGTCAGCTTCCTGGTCTCCCGCCCCGGTGCCGGCAGGGAGAATGCCTTCATACACCACCTCGACATGGGGACGCTGCTCGACCGCCTGGGCATTGCCATACGCACCGGGCACCACTGTGCCGAGCCGCTGATGCGCCGTCTGGGCGTCGAGGGCACGTGCCGTGCGAGCTTTGCGCTCTACAATACGCGGGAGGACGTCGATGCGCTGGCCGAGGGCATCGAGCGTGTCTGCCGGATGTTCTGACGGCCGTTTCGGGAATAGGTAAAAGGGGATGTGCCTGTATGGGTGCATCCCCTTTGCTTGTAGGGCCATGCCGTGCGGGGCTGCAACGCTACTACCGTTGAAGATGCAACGCTACTACCGTTGAAGGCGCAACGCTACTACCGTTGAAGGCGCAACGCTACTACCGTTGAAGGCGCAACGCTA
>JAFLUV010000089.1 GCA_022508635.1 Prevotellaceae bacterium | reverse complement strand
GCTATCACATCCATTCCGATGCACCGATACAAGGCATTGCCCCCGGACAATTCGGCTGTATCTACGACGCCGATGCCGGTATCTGCTATGGAAGTGGCGAAATCAGTATCTATAGGGACAAGTAAGGGATGGCACAAAAAGAAACATATCATAGTAATTATTTTATATAACTGTTATTAACATCTATTATCATCATGAAAACCATGAAGAAAGTATTATTTGCTGCGCTATGCCTTCTCGGCACGGGTGTGGCTGAAGCACAGAAGAGTTTTTCGTTGGAGTCGCCGGACGGGAAAGTGAAGGCTAACGTAGAAGTGGGTGACAAGATTACGTATGAAATAGAAGTAGACGGACGTAAGGTGCTGTCTCCTTCTGCTCTTTCCATGAGCCTTTCGAATGGGCAGGAATGGGGTGTCAATCCCAAGCTCGCAAGCAAGAAACAGATGAGCGTCAAGGGAGTTGTCCCTTCACCGTTCACGCGCCAGACGGAAATGCAGGACGAATACAACCAGCTGACACTCTCGTTCAAAGGAGATTATGCAGTGGAGTTCCGTGCCTATGACAACGGTGTTGCCTACCGCTTCGTAAGCAATGTGAAAAAGCCTTTTGAGGTTATAACCGAAGGAGTTGAGTATCTTTTCCCGCAGGACTACGTATGTACGGTGCCCTACGTTAGGGATTTCAATGCAGAACGTCCGGAAGGTCAGTTCCGTAATTCTTTCGAGAACTATTATACCACCCTGCCTGTCTCTAAGTTGGACAGCCGCCGGTACAGTTTCCTGCCCCTCGTCGTTGATGCTGGCGAAGGTGTTAAGCTGTGTCTGACGGAGTCGCATCTGGAGACCTATCCCGGCCTGTATCTCCGCGCAGAGGGTAACGCTTTCCACGGCATATCAGCTCCCTATCCTGCCGAGGTGGTACAGGGAGGTCACAACAACTTGCAAATGATAGTACAGCGTGGCGAGTCCTATATTGCAAAGGTAGAAGGCCCGAGGTCATTCCCCTGGCGCATCGCAATGGTGAGCCGCCGGGATACGGAACTGGCTGAAAACAACCTGAGCTACCTGCTGGGAGCTCCTTGCCGGGTGGATGACTACTCATGGGTGAAACCGGGTAAGGTAGCTTGGGACTGGTGGAACGCTTGGAACCTGGGAGACGTAGACTTCAAGACAGGCGTGAACGATGCTACATATAAATATTATATCGACTTTGCTTCCGAGCGAGGCATTGAGTACGTCATACTGGACGAAGGATGGGCTGTCAATAAGAAAGCTGACTTGTTCCAGATTGTTCCGGAGATACATCTTGAGGAGCTTGTCCGCTATGCCGACAGCAAACACGTAGGCATTATCCTGTGGGCAGGCTACTGGGCTTTTGACAGAGACATGGAGAAGGTTTGCAGTCACTATAGCCAGATGGGTATAAAGGGTTTCAAGGTGGACTTCATGGATCGTGACGACCAGCCGATGACAAACTTCTTCTACAGGGCTGCGGAGATGGGAGCCAAATACCATCTCATGATGGACTTCCACGGAGCTTTCAAGCCTGCCGGATTGAACCGGACCTATCCGAACGTGGTGAACTTTGAAGGCGTGGCCGGACTGGAACAAATGAAATGGTTGCCCAAAGACCACGATCAAATAACCTACGATGCACAAATCCCCTTCATACGTCAGGCATCTGGTCCGATGGACTATACGCAGGGTGCAATGATCAATGCAGCGAAAGGTAACTACTATCCTTGCAACAGTGAGCCGATGAGTCAGGGAACCCGTTGTCACCAGCTCGGATTGTACATGATTCTGGAGTCTCCCCTGAGTATGCTTTGTGATTCACCGACCAACTATATCAAACTCGGTGGAGCTTGCACAGACTTCATCGCTGAAGTGCCAACTGTCTGGGATGAAACTCGGGTATTGGCAGGTGAGATTGGACAATACATCGTCACTGCACGCCGTAGCGGCACGGACTGGTATATTGGTGGAATCACTAACTGGACCGCACGCGACATAGAAGTGCCTACCGACTTCATGGGTCAGGGCGAATGGGAACGATGGATGTTCGTAGATGGTGTGAACGCACATCGTCGAGGCTCCGACTACAAGGTCAGCCGCGACCGCTTCCGTGCGGGCACGACTATGAAGTTGCACCTTGCACCAGGCGGCGGCTTTGCCATACGTTTCTCAAAATAAAAGTCATCGATGTAATTGATGATGGATCCTCATAGAACCTAATCAGTCATTAGAAAAAACATTGAGCGGAAGGCCTAAGGCCTTCCGCTCAATGTTTTTTCTGAATCCGTGAGGATGGAGAATCAGTAAGTGTTGTTTCTTTTTTGTTTGCGTCGTCTTAGGAATTTAAAAATTTATTCCCAGCCGAGGGCACTTGCGCCGAGAACAGCAGCATTAGCGTTCATCAGTCCAGACACAAGGAACTTTGCCTTGCCCTTAAAGATCTTGAGCACTTGTTTGTTATATGCCTCTTCAATAGGCTTCATAATCAAGTCGCCTGCCTTACAGAGACCACCGAAGAAGATGAATGCCTCAGGGCTGGCAAAGGCAGCAAAGTCAGCACAAGCTTCACCCAGCATCTTGCCAGTGAACTGGAAAATTTCGTTGGCAACCTCGTCTCCCTTACCTGCTGCAATGCTGACATCAAGGGATTCGATCTCCTCTGCAGGCTTATCACGAAGCAGTGAGGGTCGTTTGGTATTGGCAAGAATCTCGCGAGCAGTACGTGCTACGCCCGTAGCAGAACAGTAGGCTTCCAAACAACCAGTTCTGCCACAACCACAGCTGCGTCCCTTCTCCGTGCGATCCATGATGACGTGACCCAATTCGCCAGCAAAACCGTCGCTGCCGTAGACAATCTGTCCGTTGATAACGATGCCGCTGCCAACACCTGTGCCTAAAGTGATGACGATGAAATTCTTCATACCACGTGCTGCACCGTATGCCATCTCGCCCATAGCAGCTGCATTGGCATCGTTGGTAAGCTTGACAGGGATGTTCGTAGCCTTGCTGAACATTTCGGCTAAGGGAATGATACCGTCGTGTGCCCAGGGAAGGTTGGGAGCAAATTCGATGGTGCCGTTGTAGTAGTTACCATTAGGTGCACCGATGCCCATGCCTTGTACCTGATCGGTTCCGCCAATCTGTTCAAGCAATGGCTTGAGGCAAGCCACACCTGCCTCGACGAAAGATTCTGCTGTCTTGTACTGTTGGGTCTTGATGCTGTTCTCTGCCACGATTTCGCCACGAGCATTGACAACACCGAAAACGGTGTTGGTACCACCCAGGTCAACACCAATCACGTAGGGTTTTACTTTGTCCATGTTGATAAAAATAAGTATGTATTGTAGTTAATAATGTGTTCGTTTCCCTACAAAGGTAGGCATTTCTTCTGAAATAAAAGAACTTTTAACAGGAAAAAGTGTGATATGTGGACAAAAAATACGAAATTTGCAATCGTTAAATAAATATGTGGATTGAATCAGTTAATGCCATCGACTTAGTAATACGTGGTTTGGTGGTAGGAATAGTGGCAAGTGCACCGATGGGACCAGTCGGTGTGCTTGTGGTACAGCGCACTCTCAACAAAGGGCGCTGGTATGGATTTGCAACAGGTGTGGGCGCAGCCGTGAGCGATTTGATTTATGCCGTGGCGACGGGACTTGGTATGAGTATTGTTATGGACTTCATCGAACGTCCCGCTACCATACTTTACCTTAAGTTATTAGGTAGTATAATGCTTTTCTGTTTCGGTGCGTACACCTATCATACCAAGTCTGCTACACCGTATAAATCAAGTGGAAAGCGTGGAAGCCTATGGCATAATATGTTCACTGGCTTTGCTATTACGATCAGTAACCCTCTTATTATTTTTCTTTTTCTGGCACTCTTTGCCCGTGTGGGCTTTGTAGTACCCGATCATCCGTTGGAGCAGGCTCTTGGCTATGTCGGTATTCTGACGGGTGCATTGATGTGGTGGATATGCCTCACGACGGTACTTTACAGGCTTGGCTCACGTTTTGAAATGAGCACTATCGGCTTATTTAATCGTTATTTAGGTCTGGTAGTTATGGTGGTATCCACTGCAGGATTATTCTATACGCTGTTCAAATGAGAACAAATTAGAAATTAGTAACCTAATTACACACTCATGTTTATTGCACAGAAACTCAGAAATCAAAGTGTCAGCGCATACCTTATATATATGTATCAAGTGGAGGACTTGGTGCGTGCCTATGGACTTGATACCGATCGTATAGCTACCGAGTATTTGTCTCGTTTCAACTATGACGACAAGCAGTTGAAGCAGGCAGTTGAGTGGTACGAATCTCTGGCTCGCATGATGCGTGAAGAAAGAAAGGAGGGGACTGGACACGTGCAGGTCGTGCAGAACACAATCGACCTCCTTGAAGACCATCATCGGGAACTCCTTGCCGACGATGACGAACGCGACTATCGGGTAGCATACTATCGGGCACTGCCTCACATCGCTGCTTTACGCTCGCAAGGCAACAACAAGGACAAGCATGAGATGGAAAATTGCATTGATACCCTCTATGGTGTCACATTACTCCGCATGCAGGGAAAGGAACTCTCAGAAGGAACAAAGTCTGCGCTCACCCCAATTACCGAGCTGCTACGTTTATGTGAAGAGAAAGAACAAACAAGTGTGAATCTATAAATCCTGAACAATGATAAACGAAATAGAACGTCGTCGCACCTTTGCCATCATCTCCCATCCTGATGCCGGCAAGACAACGCTTACCGAAAAACTGTTGCTCTTCGGAGGACAGATTCAGGTGGCAGGTGCCGTGAAAAGCAACAAGATACGCAAGACTGCTACCAGCGACTGGATGGAGATAGAGAAGCAGCGTGGTATATCGGTCACGACCTCTGTGATGGAATTTGATTATTGCCCTCCTGGGGATTCGCATGGACTTGCTTACAAGGTCAATATCCTCGATACGCCCGGTCACCAAGATTTTGCTGAGGATACTTTCCGCACGCTGACCGCTGTGGATAGTGCCATTATTGTGGTCGATGGAGCCAAGGGCGTAGAGGCACAGACCCGTAAACTGATGGAGGTATGTCGCATGCGTAAGACACCCGTTATCATCTTCGTTAACAAGATGGATCGTGAAGGCAAGGATCCTTTCGACCTCCTTGACGAACTGGAAGAAGAGTTACAAATCAGCGTGCGTCCCCTTTCATGGCCTATCAATCAGGGTATGCGTTTCAAAGGTGTCTATAATATTTATGAGCAGAATCTCAATCTCTTTACTCCTGACAAGCAGAAAGTGACGGAAAAAGTCGTGGTCGACATTCATAGTACGGAGCTTGATGAGCGAGTAGGGGAACGTGATGCCGCAAAACTTCGTGAAGATCTCGAACTAGTGGACGGTGTCTATCCAGAGTTCAGTGTACAGGGGTACCTTGATGCAGATGTTGCTCCTGTTTTTTTCGGTTCTGCCTTGAATAATTTTGGTGTGCAGGAATTGCTGGATTGTTTCGTTCGCATTGCTCCCTATCCACGTCCAACGAAGGCAGAGGAGCGTATCGTAACACCCGATGAGTCCAAGTTCACTGGCTTCATCTTTAAGATTACGGCCAACATCGACCCCAATCATCGCTCCTGTATTGCTTTCTGTAAAGTTTGCTCAGGCAAGTTTGTTCGTAATACTCCTTATTTGCATGTACGTCAGGGAAAGACACTTCGTTTTTCCAGTCCTACACAGTTTATGGCTCAGCGTAAGGAGACTATTGATGAGGCATGGCCTGGAGATATCGTAGGCTTGCCGGACAGTGGCATTTTCAAGATAGGCGATACACTGACCGAAGGTGAGAACCTACATTATCGCGGCTTGCCATCTTTCTCGCCCGAGATGTTCAAGTATATCGAGAATGCTGATCCAATGAAGACCAAACAGCTTGAAAAGGGTATTAACCAGCTTATGGATGAAGGTGTCGCACAACTCTTCATCAACCAGTTTAATGGACGCAAGATTATTGGTACAGTCGGGCAACTGCAATTCGAGGTCATCCAGTATCGTCTGGAGAACGAATACGGAGCTAAATGCCGTTGGGAACCTATCAGCCTGTACAAGGCATGCTGGGTGGAGGCGATGGAAGGTTATGAGCAGGAATTAGAAGCGTTCAAGATGCGTAAGCGTCAGTATATGGCATGCGACCGAGACGGGCGTGACGTGTTCCTTGCTGACTCTGGCTACGTCCTGCAAATGGCACAACAAGACTTCGAACACATCAAGTTCCATTTTACAAGCGAGTTTTAGCCAATGACACAAAGAGAGATTGCAGAGGATATCAAGGCTGCCGTGCAGACGTTGCGTCAGGGTGGGCTTATTCTATATCCTACGGATACTATTTGGGGCATAGGCTGTGATGCTGCCAACGAAAAAGCTGTGCGTCGCATCTTTCAACTTAAACGGCGCGAAGACAATAAGGCAATGATATGCCTTGTAGACAGTGCGAACCGCATGCAACGCTATTTGCGACGGGTGCCTGATGTGGCTTGGGACTTGATAGAGTATGCTGACAAACCGCTTACTCTTATTCTTGACGAAGCTGTTAATCTTGCACCCAACCTCATTGCAGAGGACGGCAGTGTAGGGATTCGGGTGACACACGAGAATATCAGTCATGAACTTTGCTTTCGCTATGAACGTGCCATTGTCAGTACAAGTGCTAACATCAGCGGAGAACCATCGCCGACTTGTTTTGCCGAAATATCTGCTGAAATAAAGCATGGAGTAGATTATGTCATGCGTTCCCGTCAGAATGACCTTAGCAAGAGCAAGCCCAGCCAGATTATCAAACTGAGTTATGACGGACAAATCCAAATCTTGAGGAAATAAATAGGAGATGATGAAATGCTAAGTGTCAGGAGTCTCATAGCTTTTATTCTTCGTTTGCGTCGCAGACATTTCTCCGACAGCAGTTTTGTCCTGGTCATCAGCTTCTTTGTTGGCATCTTTACTGCTTGTGCAGGGCTTCTGCTGAAGTGGCTCATTGCCCAGATAGAACAATTGCTTACCCACGGTTTTTCCGTGACGGATGCTAACTGGCTTTATCTTGTTTATCCTGTTGTAGGTATCTTTCTGACGATGCTCTTCATCCGTTACATTGTCCACGATGACATTAGCCATGGTGTCACGAAAATACTTTTTGCTATTGCTCGCAAGCAGAGTCGTATAAAAAAGCATAATACTTGGTCCTCCGTTGTGGCATCTGCCATTACCATTGGTTTTGGCGGTAGTGTTGGAGCAGAGGCTCCCATCGTACTTACCGGTAGTGCTATTGGTAGTACTTTGGGACAGGTATGTCGCATGGAGGGCAAGTACATGATGTTGCTTGTAGGGTGCGGAGCTGCTGGAGCTGTGGCAGGCATCTTTAAGGCGCCGATAGCTGGACTTGTCTTTGTAATTGAGGTGCTGATGATTGATTTGACAATGACCAGTTTGTTGCCTTTGCTTGTGTCCAGCGTGACGGCTGCTGGTCTTACCTTTGCTGTCATGGGCACCAATCCTATCTTTGAGTTTCACTTACAAAACGCTTTTTCTGTAGACCGCATACCTGCTTATTTGGCACTTGGTATTTCCTGTGGATTTGCAAGCCTCTACTTTACCCGTACCATGAATATGCTCGAGGGTATGTTTCGCCGGCTTGGCGGAATATACCGTAAATTCTTTGTTGGTGCAGTCATGTTGAGTCTGCTCATCTATCTCTTTCCATCGCTTTATGGTGAAGGATATGATTTGATTACCCTGCTACTCAATGGTACGGGACAGGAGGACTGGAATACAGCTATGGATCGCTCACTCTTCTATGGTAGTGACCACTTACTTATCTACCTTTTCCTTATTATTATTTTCAAGGTCTTTGCCTCGACGGCAACGAATGGAGGTGGTGGTTGCGGTGGTATCTTTGCACCCAGCCTTTTCTTGGGATGTATCTGTGGTTTTATCTTTTGTCGATGCTGGAATACTTATGGCATTCTGGGTATTGACATCTCTGAGCGAAACTTCGCCATGCTGGGCATGTGCGGCCTGATGAGTGGTGTCATGCATGCACCTCTTACGGGTATCTTTCTTATAGCTGAGCTTACTGGCGGCTATGCTCTCTTCATGCCGTTGATGATTGTGTCGGTCGCTTCCTATCTTATCATTAAGTCGTTCGAACCGCACAGCATCTATGCCATGAGACTGGCACAGCGAGGAGAGTTGCTTACGCACCATACCGATCGCTCTATCCTTACGCTTATGAGTATGGACAGTGTCATTCAGCATTATGACCAAGTGCTTTATCCTGATATGAACTTGGGCAATGTGGCTGCGCAGGTTAGTAATAGTAAGAACCATGTATTCCCTGTGGTCAACAAGCAGATGCAATTTGTCGGTGCTGTCTATCTTGACGATATTCGCCATCTTATTTTCCGTACGGAACTCTATCGCGACTTCGTTGTTTCCCAGCTCATGAAGCAGCCGGAAGCACGGCTCTCCGTGAATGATTCGATGGATGTCGTGGTTAGTGTTTTCGATCGCACAGGTGCGTGGACGCTTCCGGTCATAGACGCTGATGGTGTCTTTGTGGGTTTTATCCGCAAGAGTTCCGTCCTGGCTGTCTATCGTCAGGTTCTTGCTGATTTTTCAAACGACTGATATTGTGTAAGGATAAATATTTTTTATGAAGAAGAACCTTATTTGTTTCCTTGCGGCTATGATGCTGGCAATTGTCTGTGCTCAGGCTAAAATGTTGCATGAGAAGAAATCTGACAAACGGGGTATGACATTGCTCTATTGGAACATTCAGAATGGTATGTGGGATGGACAAACCGATGATTACCATCGCTTCACATCGTGGGTACAGGCGCAGAAGCCCGATATCTGTGTGTGGTGTGAGGCACAGAAGCTATACGTTACGGGTACAGACAATTCGGAGGTGGAGAGCGAGGAAGAATGTCTGGAACGCTGGCGGCGGCTGGCAGAACGCTACGGCCATGCCTATGTCTACCTCAGTGCGCATCCCGACAACTATCCGCAACTCATTACCTCACGCTTTCCTCTGGAATCGGAGAAACTCATCACGGGGAATGCTGATACCATTGTCTGTCACGGGGCATCATGGTATAAACTACGTCGGGGACGCAAGACTCTGAACATCGTCACCCTTCATACCTGGCCGCATGCTTTTGGCTATAAGGTTCCCCATGAACAGCGCGAAGCAAGCCGTGGACGCAACGAGGGTGACCTGTTCCGGCGTGCAGAGATGGAGTACATCTGCCGTCAGACTGTTCTTACGCATCCATCGGCGCACAAAGAGCTGTGGGCTATGATGGGCGACTTCAACTCCATTTCTCGTCTCGATAATGCTACGTATCAGCTTCCTGAAGGTTCTACCCGTTTCTTCGTTCACGACTATATCATTGGGGAGACACCGTATGTTGACCTCATCCACGAGTCTTATCCTCAGCAGTTTATCAGCACTACAGGTGGTAAGTCACGTATAGATTTCCTCTACGTCACTCCTGCATTGCAGAAACGTGTTTGCGATGTTTCCGTCATCCGAGACGATTATACAACTCCTGTCCGCAATCCTCAGGGTATCTCGAATTTCTGGCATCCATCCGACCATTGCCCTATACTCCTGCACTTTGACTTCGGGAAGCAATAACCCCGAATCAGCAATCCTTCCATTTCTTGTCGAAAAAGGGGAAAAATGCAGACTTTGCTGACGCAGCGGGAAATCCTGCGTCTAAAGGATTGCACACGACAAAAACAGATATGCAAAGAAACCTTCTGAAACAGCGATTGAAAATGAGATTCAGCAACAATCTAAAAAGCACACTTTCCCAAAGTATTTCCATCACTTTGGAATTCTGTTCCCATGCAAACGGGAATAATTTATACAACAATTTTTCTCACAGGGCATCAATTTCCTACTCATAAACGATATTGAAAAACCATCTATCTAATTAACGTGAGTTCGACGAATTTCTCGTGAAACCGGATAAAGTCGTATTATATTCGGGGAAAATGAATAATTATCCGCTTTCAGTGAACCTATGGTTCGTGAACAGATGGAGCTATGGTTCATTTAACC
>JAFLUV010000088.1 GCA_022508635.1 Prevotellaceae bacterium | reverse complement strand
TATTTATATATGCAAGTTCGCGTGTGTTTACATATTGGTTTATATGTAAATGTGTGTATATTTGCAAATATGCGGATATTATTATTGTTTGTATTGAATATCAGACGATAAAACGTATATAAATTAATTTTGTTGTCGTATTCATGTATATGTCGATATGTAAATATATGGAAATATGTGTGTATTTTCTTGTGGGAATAAAACAATTTTCTTACCTTTGCATCGTGAAATGTAAAGCGAATGATAGATAATTATGTCACAAGTAATTTCTCTTTTGCACGATAAAGGTGGTTGTGCCAAGACTACTACGTGTGTTAATTTAGGTTTTGCTCTTTGGCTCCTTGGCAAGAAGGTTTTGCTTATTGATACTGATCCGCAGTGTAACTTGACGGATACTGTCGATAAGACTGTCCATCTGGAGGCAGACAGTACTATCTACGAGTGGCTTCATGATGACAAGTCAAATGAGACCCTGCCACTACCTATTTATACACGGTACGATGGACTTGACTACGTACCAGGTAGCCATAGTATGAGCAATATCAATGCGGAATTGCAGTTAATGTACAATCGAGAACGTCGATTAGCAGACTTTCTTGATCTTACCGATCCGGATTCCGGACAGAGGATACGCGATATGTATGATTATGTCTTTATTGACTGTGCTCCGGGTGGTGAAACGCTTATGAATACCAATGCGTTGGTTGCGAGTGATTTTGTGATTGTTCCTACAGAGGCCGGTATTTATAGCTTGCAGGGGCTTCCGCGTCTGCTTGACTATATAGCTAAGGTACGTACGCAGTTGCGTTGTCCGGTTAGTATTATGGGATATTTGCTTGTTCGCTGGAACAAGAACCGTAGCATCAGTCGTGAGGTGAAGGAGTACTATAGCAATACGGCAGAGGTACAGGCACCTTTGTTCCCTGTCAGTGTTCGTGAGAGTGTTCGCTGTACGGAGTCTGTTGCTTATGAGATGTCGCTCTATGAGTATGCCAGCAATAGTCCTGTAGCTGACGACTACATGCGTGTGGCTGAGTATATGATTGGTAGGAAGGCTCGTCCAAAGACTTGGACACCAGCACGTTGGGGACAGATAGCAAATGCAGCATATAACCAATTTATTCGTGAGCGAGCCATGTAGATATTTGCATATTTCTATATTCGTATATTGAGCTATGTGTGTCTTTGCATATTAGCGTATGCAGATAGGTGTAGGATGTGGCGAATGCAGGTAGGGCGAAAAGATAATTGAAAAGAGTTGAAATAGAAGACAAATAGAAAATAATAACTTAAAGCAAGAACATATATTATGGCAATTAAAAAGAAATCATTGAATATCAGTCGCGTGGCAGAAGATGCAACGCGTAATTTTGTTGCACCCAAGCCGCTGGCAACTAATGAAGCAGTGCGTACTCAGATTGTGCAGGAAACTCCTGCGCCCAAACCCCTGCGTCGTGTGTGTACGATACAAAAAGTGGGTGGCTTCAGTTTCTTTACGACGGAGGATGACCGTAATGCACTCGACTATATTGCCTTTCGGCAGAAACTGGAGAAGCAGAATATTGTCCGCGCAGCACTACACCAGTTCCTCAAGCAGCACTACAAGGAAGGGCAAGGTCTTGATGCAGAGTCATTGCGGATCATTGAGCAGTACGAGGATTCTGTATACCAATGGGTATGATAGGGTAGGAGAGAGGCATGTATGCTTCGTCCGCCTGTATAGCTTACTTGACTAATGCGAAAAGTTGAGTTAACTCAGCGGGACTTTTGATTTAACTCAGAAAGCGATTTGGGTTAACTCAGAATGCCTTTTGAGTTAACTTATTCTAACTAATTAATTTTCAACATGTCATCAAGGGTATATTTTGCACCTTGTTAAGGAGGTGGATAAGGCTTGTTTTATACATAACCAGCAACCTACGACAAACTTTATCCTCCTATTTGCATATTAGGCCCCAAAAGGGGATTGTAGCAGATTATAATGCCAGAGCGTCCGCACTACGCTGTATTTCCTTTCGTTTTTTTGCACGTGGGTCGTTCTCGTCGGTGTAGTACCCTCTGTCGGTTGTGTATCCGTCAACAAAGTTTTTCAGCGAAGCAGATTCCGTGTCTGTGATTTTTTCAAGATACAGTTGCTCGTAATCGCGCGTGTAGTCGGCTGGCGGAACAACGTTGGTGTCAAAGAATAATTCGCGGTAGGTTGAATCCGTGAAGTTGCCATACAGCCACACGTAGTGTTCTACGCTTCCCGTATTCTTTATTGTTTCGTAGCGGAGGTTCACACGACCTCGTTTCTTGGGTAGGACAACGAGGGGCAGGTCGTCTACTGGTACCAGGCATCCGCATGTGGTTTGTATCTCTTGTATGACAAGTGGTTCTTTTGATACGTTTTCTATCTCATAGGACACACCCAGCACTTCGCCTTGGATGACAGGATAGTAATGGCGGACGGGGTCGACAATCTCCACTACGGCCGGCAAGAGTTTCTTCTTGCAACCACATAGCATAAGACCAGTAACCGCCATTGCGGCTATTGTAAAGTATTTTGAAAGCAGATGTGTCATAAAGTTGCTATATCTATCAAATTTCTTAGAATCCCTCAATTTCTTCTATTCCCATTGAAGGTACTTCTTTGTTACGGGCAAACTCCAGTGTAAGCATACCTCCGGCAGGCGGTACGCTGATGTCAACAAATGTGTGTCCAACCTTTCCGCCCGAAAGTTTAGGCTCAACGGTATTGAGTACGTTTCCACCCGACAAGAGATTGATGCGCTTGGGCAGTCCCATTCTGAAGGCAGGGTTTGTTACGAGCCACACACGCAGGGTCTTCAGTCCCGGCATGGCAGGCACACCGATGCTCCACTTCAGTTCAGGAGAGTTGATGACAATGCCGTTATGATAGTTGGTTGGCATGCCGAGTACGCCGTCGGTCAGGATGGACAGATCATCATATTCAGGATCAAGTGTGCTGAGTGCCTGTAGCTTTACGCCTTTCAGACGGTTGCCGCTACTCTGTGCATTGCGCTCTGCAAGCAGACGGTAATCCTTTGCATAGGATGCCAGTGACCATGACGACTCGCTGTAGACATGGATGTCATCGTTCGAGTCGAGCGTAAGCAAGGTTTCCAATCGTGACTCGTAGTCTTCAAGTTGCCCGTCTTTTCTCATCAGCTCAAGTCGGGTAAGCTCCATGGCTTTGCAGAGTTTTTCCATTTCTGCCTGTTCTTCTGGTGCAGCGTCCTGACATTGTGCAAAGAGAGCATCATGAAACTCCTCAAAATCCTCCCTTGGCAGATAGGTCTTGAGAGCCGTTGTTATTCCGTCGTATAGGGGAAGTTCCTTCTGTAGCTTTTGGACGTAGTTTTCTTGAGCCATCATAAAGTCATAGATTAGTTCTCCCGTAGTCGGGTAGAGCTCCATGGCCTTTTGCTTCAGTTCTTTTCTCCAATCCGTATCCGGGTTTTCCAGCATAGAGGACAGTACAAGCAACTTCAGACGACTCAGCGAACTATAGTCTTCTCCGCTACCATTGAGGAAGATACCGTTGGCACCGACTTCCTTGTAGAGCTTGAAGCGACGTTCCATAACGCTGAACACGGGGAAAGGCGTAAAGTAGTCGTCAAAATTGTTTATGTAGTCCCAGACGTATACGTTGTGCGTCTTCTGGCTCCAGTCAGCCAGAAGGGTGGCAAACTCTTTTTCCTTATCGGTTTCCGTCACAGACAACGGGAAATCGATAGCACTTACCAATACGCCGACATTCTTGGGCATCGGCTCCTCTGGCATGCTTTTGACGCATCCGTAGTGTGAGGTAAAAAACATGTGCTTCGGGAAGTGCTTTGCCAACCGGCGTATCATCTGCATGACTGCAGGAGAGGCATCGTCTGAGCTATTGCCGGCGGCCTTGCATTTGGGGCAGAGACAAGTAATCTGGTTGTCATTGGGGAGAATGGCAAAGCGGGATGATGAAAGTACGCCATAGTCAGAGTCTATAAATTCTACGATGTACTTATACAGTTCCTCCGAGCTGAAGCAGAATTGTTCCCTGTAGGGCATACCGTTTCGCTTGGCATATACGGCCTGCGACGGATATTCGGGAAGTACTTGTCCCAAATTATGTCCCCAGATGCCCCACTCCTTGTCCAAGTTGTGCAGGCTCAGTGAGTCATACTCCGCGCTGCCGTGTTCTGGCAGATAGATTTCGGTATAGTCAAAAGCATAGCTCGTATGCTTGGCTTGTGTCTGTTCTCCGCAACTCCATGCTGCATGCATGGCAAGCAATAGCATGACTAATTCCAGTATCTTCTTTCTTTTCATAATATACAGATTTCTTGGGGTCTTAGAAGGCAACATGAAGCTGCCCTGTCAGCACGTATACATTGCGGTAAGCTTGCTTTAGGAGTGTATCCGTAAAGACAAACGGATTGTAGAACGTGTTCCACACGCCGCTGAGTCCGACATACATGTTCTTGGTCAGCAGGTATTGCATGTCAAAGCCGATGCTGACGTTCGTCCGTGCCGAATTGCCGAGGACGGTTTGATCGTAGAACGTCAATTCTGGGAATGAGCCGAAGCCGGCCATGAGACCAACCGAGGAGATGTTGTCCTCGTTGATGAACAACTTGCCTTTCCAGCCAATGTTATAGAACAAGTTGCCGCGAAGAAGGCTGAGGTCGACGCTGGCTGACGTGCGAACCCTCTCCCATGCCTTTTCCACTGCCGGGGTAACGATGAACAGGTTGTACTCCTTGGTCTCCCTGATCATTATTGCCTCGTTGCTTGCAAAGTTGAATGCCGTAGGCGGCGTGCGCCGGTAGCCTAATTTAAGGCTTGGAGTCCAGCCGCGATCAAGCGAGAGACTTGCGCCGATGTTCGCTCCGAAACGGTTGAAGTATTGGTTGGACCAGGAGCCGCTGAGCATTCCCGACCATCGGTGGTTGAACGTGTGATCCCATTGTCCCAGGACTTCTATGCCTACACCTCCGGTGTCGTAGTAGTCACCGTCGACATAACCGTCCACGCCCTTGTAGTTGACCCCTGCAGAGTAGGTATTCTTCTTCGTCAGGCGGCTATAGGTAATGTTGGCCACGGAATACATGTGTGCCACCGATCCCAGACCCTCTAAACGAGTGTCGTAGGCGGCGTAGGTGTAACTTGCGTCTAAACGGTTGCGATAGCCTCGGAAGCGCAGGTAGCGCATGTGCTGATACCATTCACTCTGTTCAGCATTGCTTGGATTGTAGTTTTTCGACTGGTATTCATACGCCTTGTCGAATTCTTTCAGGTATTCGTAGGCAAGTCCCTTGCTGTAGAGGAGTTCCTTGTTGTTCGGATTGTGCACCAATGCAGAGTCTATCATCTCTAATGCTTTCTTGGCCAGCCTTTCTTGCAGCAGCAGATTTACCCAGTCAAGCGTTACGCCCTGATAGGCCGTTGAAAGCTGAGCATTGATGAACGGATCGGCACCTTCGCGGGGTTTCAGCAGGGCAAGCGCCTCTGCCGGACGATTCTGTTCTTGCAGGGCGATGGCATATTTTACCACGAAGTACGGATTGTCGGGATACATCTTGTATCCTAATTCGGCATAGTGGTAGAACAGATCCTTGCGCATCAGGGTCTGGCTCATGTTAATGCAGGCACGCAGGGCGGTTTCGCTTTCCGGAAGCACGCCCAGCAGCGATTCTGCCTCGTCGAGTGCCGAATCATATTGTTCGCCGTCTATCAGTGCCTTCAGGCGGGTTGCAGCTATTTCCTCATAGGCAGCTGCAAAGCGTGCACGCGAATCGGGCTGTAGGCTTGCGCCTTTGACATAGACTTGGCGTGCCGCATTCATCTCGCCCAGGCGGCCGTATGCAATGATCTGTCTGGAGATGGTTGACGGCCATGACTCGCTCTCCGGGGTCAGTATCTCTAAGGCACGTTCTATGTGTGCCAGCGCGTCGCTCCATTGCTCGGCTTCCATGTCTTTCCCTACCAGCACGAGCATCATGTCTGCGTATTGTTCCTTCAGGTCGTCATCCTCTGGATTCGTCTCGTAGAGCTTTTGCAGCAGGCGCATTTGTGCGGCTTCGTTGCCGAATCGTTTTTCAAGGGCATACTCCTTCATCAGCAGTTCCGGCGTGACGCCATACACCTTCATGGACTCGGAAAGGTAATACTTGGCATCCTCGTAGTATCCGCGGGTGAGGGATGTGTTCAGCATGTAGGCCAGTGCATTGCGGTTGTGGGTACGGGCATAGAGCCGGCCATTGGCCTCGTAGGGATCCTTGAGGCGGTTGTCGTCGGCCACCTCCTGCAGCATGTTGTCGTAGAGGGCGCCGCTCACACGGTTCTCGCGCAAAAAGTTCAGGGCGCGGGTGTACTCGTTCATTCCGGCAAGTATTCTCGAGCCGAGGCGTACCAGGTCTGTGTTGTAGGGGAACTGGCGCAGGGCCATGCTCACCGTGCCGAAAGCCTGTTCCTCTTCGCCGAGGAACCTGTAGATGTCAATGAGCTTGAGGTAGTAGTCCATGTTGGTCGGGTCAAGCTCGATGTAATGTTCCAGGTTGGCTGCCGTTTCGCGTGGCGTGGTAGTCTGTACCATGTGGTTCCATATCTCGCGGTTGCGCATGCTCTGGTCGCGTCGGATGATGGTGTCGTTCGGGAATATTCTGGACAGTCGTTCCAGAGTCTGGTCTGCCTCGGTCTTGTTGCCCTGCTGGTTGTAGAGGTATATCTTTCTGCGCCATAAGTCCCGGTCGTAGGGTTCGAACTCCAGAAGCTCGTTGATGTAGCATATTGCGCTTGAGTAGTGGCCGGCTTCCTCTTCCACGTCCACCATCAGTCGGCGTGCTTGGAAATGCTGGTCGTTCTCTTGCAGAGCCTTTACTAAGTTGTAGCGAGCTTGCTGCAAGTCGCCGTGGGCATGGAAGTAGTACCGTCCGTTAAGGTAGCGCAGGTCCGGGTCGTCCGGATAGTATTCAAGTCCGGCATCAATCTCACGCTTGGCGGCTTCCCAGGAGTTTGCGCTCTCGAATCCCAAGGCACGGTTTGCATAGTAGCGCGACGTGTGGACCTCCTTCTTGCGCGATTGTCCTGCGACCTGTACCGGACAGCAGGACATTGCTGCAAACAGGATTGCAACAATCAGTCCCGAGGGGAACATGGTTCTATGACGTAACTGTGGTTGTCTGTGGCTCATTGCTGTTGGTCGTATTTGTTTTATCGGTGTCGGCATCATTCTTCTGCCATCCTTTACGGGTGATGTGTGTCCAGATGGCGCGGCTGTTCCGGATATACTTCGTGTAGCCGATGAGCGAGAAGAGCGTAATCAGCGGGTGATAGAAGAAGGCTTCCGTGATACCGGCGATGGCCAGCTTGATGTAGCTGCGGGTGGTGCTCTTCCAGTTCACGACCTTGAGCTGGTAGTCGAAGATCAGCACCAGGAACGTAAGGGAGAGCGAGAAGGAATAGATCATGCCGAAGATGACGAATGCCGTGTTCCAGTTGATGCCGCCTACGAAGACCAGCCACAGCATGAAGAGGAAGCCGGTTGCCTCGATGATGGGAGCCAAGAACTCGAACATGAAGATGTAGGGTAGGGTGAACGTGCCTATTGGGCCATATTGCATATTGAAGAACAGGTTCTTGTGGCTCACGACAATCTCGCACAGGCCGCGTGCCCAGCGTACGCGCTGGCGGTACAAGGTGCGCAACGAATAGGGACCCTCTGTCCAGCAGCTTACTTTCGGTATCTGTGCCAGACGATATTCCTGGCCTACGCTGTGCATATAGGTGATCATGCGCAGCAACAGGTCGATGTCTTCTGCAAAGCTTGTTGGCTCGTAACCGCCGGACTTCACCACGACGTCCGTGTCGAACAGTCCGAAACCACCCGATATGTTCGGCAAGGCATTGTGGGAGGACCAGCCGAGCTTGCCGATCAGGAATGAGCGCATGTACTCCAGCTCCTGCCACATCGTGAGCGGGTTTGACGGAACCTTTGCCTCCACCATGCGACCGTCCTTGACGACGCAGTTGTTACCCATGAGCATCGTGGCACCGACTCCGATGACTGGTATGTGGCTGTTCACCACCAGCCACATCATGCGGTAGAGAGCCATCGGCTCTACGTAGCAGTCTACGTCGGTACAGACGAAGTACTTGTTCTCCGTGATGTTGATGCCAGCGTTCGAGGCATCTGCCTTGCGGCCGCCGGGCTCCTTGTCTACGACGATGAGCTTGTCGAACCTGTCGTCGCGCGAGCGGAAGACGCGCTTGATGGGTTTGCAGGGCACGCGCCGCGTGTTCGTGAACGGTACTTCCATCAGGTCAAACTCCTCTATCAGCAGTTCGAGCGTGCGATCCTTGCTGCCATCGTTCACGATGATGATGTCATAGCGCGGATAGCGTATGTTCAGCATCGACT
The DNA here is from genome assembly GCA_022508635.1 of Prevotellaceae bacterium. Lineage (GTDB taxonomy): Bacteria > Bacteroidota > Bacteroidia > Bacteroidales > Bacteroidaceae > Physcousia. The sequence continues at coordinate 1,730 of JAFLUV010000088.1, read as the reverse complement.
TGACATTGTCGATGATGGTCACTTCCTCGTTGTAGGCTGGTGCGATGATCGACACGGCCGGTGTCATGGGGGAGCCTTTCAGGATGTAGCGCACCGTGTCGTCGTCGGGGATGTTGATGCGAATGTTGCGCTGGGCGCGGAGGCTCATTACGGTCAGGTACAGCAATAGCAGCATTGAGGCGATGCTGTAGAAGAAGACTACGTATGAGAAAAAATAGTATATGCTAACCCACATCGTTTCAAATGCTTTCGTTTATACCACTGTGTAGAGGTTCTCGCCATAGTCCTGGCGGTAGGTGTCGCTCTTGCTCAGGCGGATTTCCTCGCGCGTGATTTCATTGTGGAAGAAGTCGAACAGGGGCTTGTCCGCAGCCACGGCCTCGCGCTCCAACTCGCGCACCTTCTCCCTTCCTGCCTCGCCGTAGTTCCACATGCAGCGTACTGCCTCGTACCTTACCTTCGGGTCGCCGTTGTTGCGGTAGCCGTCGATGAAGGTGTTTAGGCTCTTGCCCGTGCCGAGGCGTGCCAGGGCGTGCATGATGGCTATCTTCGTGGCGTCCGACTGGGTGAGCAGCACCTCGTTCATCATCTCCTCGCCCTCGGTGTAGCCTAAGTAGCCCCATGTGCGCGATATCTCCTCAATCAGGTCGCTGTCGCTGTTGAGCTGGAACAGCTCCTCCAAATCCGAGCAGTTTTCTTTCTGGTTGAACTGGCGCATCATGTTGACGAACACGCACTGCGTCGAGGCGTTTTTCTGTTTCTGCGCCAGCATGGCCAGGTTCGGTATCTTGCGGCGGGCAGCCTTACGGCGTTGCAGGACGTAGCCGAGCTGTATCTTGTCGTAGGTGCAGTAGTTCTCGTCGAAGAATTCCGACTCGAAGTACTCCATGTCCATGTTGGAGCTTGACATGATGGAGGCGTACATGGCCAGACGGCGCACGCGGTTGCGCTTCGAGTTCATCAGCTTGTTGATGACCCACGGATTGATGGGCAGCTTGAACGCACGCAACATGTGCAGGGCTTCCGTCTTCAGGCGCATCTGGCCGCGGTTGATCAGGTACTCCAAGAACTCCTGCGTGCCGAACACGCGCAGGAGGATCTGCAGGTTCTTGCGGCGGTTCAGCGAGGCCTCCTCCGAGATTCTTGCCCGGTAGATGATGCGGCACATACACAGGCGTTCTTCGTAATCCTTCAGCAGGTGCTTGCTCTGTGCGTCCGACTCGCTCAGCTCCAGGGCGTCCAGCACCTCCTTGCGCGTCATCGTGGCACTGGCCTCGGGCGAGAGGATGTACTTCACGCCGGCTCCGTACCTCTCCTCCAAGCGGCGGTATATCTTGTCCGTGCGCCTGCGCCTGTACGACTTGTATATCAGCCGGCAGAGCGAGCAGATGATGAGCAGCACATAGAATATCAGGCTGACGGCCGCAATCTTCACAACGATCGAGAGATCCCGGAACTCATTATATATATAGACTACATAATAAGTCAGCCAGGTCAACGCGATGTTGAAGTAGTATGATATGATGTTGATTGTATCCATTGTTCGTGTTCCCCCTCCCGTCGTCCGGAGCATACCCGTCCATTTGGTATGTGCGTGTCCGACGTCTGTTCATCGGGGAGGCGTCCCAATGTATGTTCTCTTATATTATATAGGTATGATTGTCCTGATTTGTGTGCATAAGGAAATAGCAGTCTGTCTTTCAACTGGCTGCTATTTCCCATGGTAATTA
>JAFLUV010000087.1:5838-10167 GCA_022508635.1 Prevotellaceae bacterium | reverse complement strand
CCCGTGAAATGCAGCACATAAGGGAAAATAATTCAGCGAAAGACGGCACGTCCCAGATTTTTTCCGTATCTTTGCACCCGCTTATAAACACAAATCCTAAGGAAACAGGAAAATACCGACTTCATCATGAGCGCAAAGAAAAGCGTCAGACAACATAAGGGAAGCACACGAAAGAAGCAAGCAGCAAAGCAGCCCGCATGGCTCCGCTCGCTGAACTGGATGCGTGCCAACATCTCCGGCAACGGCGACGTAGACCCCGAAGTGCGCGGCGAGCACAGGGACAACCTCTGCTTCGTCTGGGGAGCAGTCCTGGCAACACTCTCGCTGGCCGCCCTCATAGCCCTCGTCTCGCACGTCTTCACCGGAGCAGAAGACCAGAAGTACGTCACCAGCGACTCCTACACAGCCGCCAACTGGCTGGGACGCTGGGGCTACGAAGTGGCACACTGGCTGATGGACAACACCTTCGGCCTCGCCTCCATCCTCATCCCCGTACTGCTGCTCGCCACCAGCATCCGCATCATGGGACTGGCCAGGGTGCGCCTCCACCTCTGGTTCATCAACTGCATGGTCATCATGGCCTGGGGCTCAGCCTTCGCCGCCTACATCGTCCGCATCGTACCGGGCGCGCAGGACACACACATCATCTGGGGAGGCATGATAGGAAGAGGCGAACTCCAGTTCCTCAGCGACAAGGTCGGCAGCCTGGGCATCCTCCTCATCTTCATCCTCAGCGCCCTCCTCTACATCTTCTACCTCAGCGAAGAAGCCATCACCAGCCTGCGCCACCTCGTCGTCCGCAACAACGACAAGCAGACAGAAGAAACGGAAGAAACAGACGAAACGGACGAGACGGAGGAGACAGACGAGACGGAAGGGAACACCATCCTGATACCCGACAGCGACGACGACCTCACAGGCGACGGCGAGACGGCAGAGAAGCCCATACCCTTCACCGACGACGCCTCCACGACGGCAACCACAATAGAGTTCGGCGAAGACCCGCTGGCCCCGCTGAAAGGAAAAGAAGAGCCCGACACAGACGACATAACAGTCGTCGTCGGCCACGAACCGGAGAAAGCCTGCCTCGACGACAGCGGCGCACTGGAGCCCTACGACCCGAAGCTCGACCTCGAGAACTACAAGTATCCCACCATCGACCTCATCAACCACTACGACACCTCCGCCAACACCATTGACATGGAGGAGCAACGCAACAACAAGAACCGCATCAAGACCGTCCTGCGGAACTTCCGCGTAGAAATCCTCGACAACACAAAAGCCACCATCGGCCCCACCATCACACTCTACGAGATAACACCGGCTCCCGGCATACGCATCAGCACCATCCGCAACCTCGAAGACGACATCGCCCTCAGCCTCAGCGCACTCGGCATCCGCATCATCGCCCCCATACCCGGCAAAGGCACCATCGGCATCGAAGTCCCCAACGCCAAGGCACAAATGGTATCGATGGAAAGCATCCTGAACAGCCGCAAGTTCCAGGAAACCGACTACGAACTGCCCATGGCACTGGGCAAGACCATCACCAACGAAGTCTTCATAGCCGACCTCACCAAGATGCCCCACCTCCTCGTGGCAGGCGCAACAGGCCAAGGCAAGTCCGTCGGGCTGAACGTCATCCTCACCTCCCTCCTCTACAAGAAACACCCGGCAGAGCTGAAGATCGTCATGATCGACCCCAAGAAAGTAGAGTTCAGCCTCTATGCCCCCATCGTCAACCACTTCCTCGCACAAGTAGAAGGCAACGAAGACGTGGAAGAGCCCATCATCACCGACGTCAACAAGGTCATCCAGACACTCAAGAGCCTCTGCATAGAGATGGACAACCGCTACGACCTCCTGAAGAAAGCACACGCACGGAACGTCAAGGAGTACAACGACAAGTTCCGCGAACGACAGCTCAACCCCAACAACGGACACCGCTACATGCCGTACATCGTAGTCGTCATCGACGAGTTCGGCGACCTCATCATGACGGCAGGCAAGGAAATCGAGCTGCCCATAGCCCGCATAGCACAGCTGGCCCGCGCCGTCGGCATTCACATGATCATCGCCACCCAGCGTCCCACCACCAACATCATCACCGGAACCATCAAGGCCAACTTCCCGGCTCGCATGGCCTTCAAGGTATCGTCAGGCGTCGACAGCAAGACCATCCTTGACCGGACCGGTGCCAACCAGCTTGTCGGCAAAGGCGACATGCTCTTCATGACAGGCTCGGAACCCGTCCGCATACAATGCGCCTTCATCAATACGGACGAGCTGGAGAACATCGTCGGCTACATCGCAAAGCAGCAAAGCTACACACAGCCCTACCTCCTGCCGGAAGTTCAGCTCGAAGGCGAAGACGAAAGCAGCATTGCCGATGTGGACATGACACGCCTCGACCCCATGTTCGAAGACGCAGCACGATTAATCGTCAACGAGCAAAACGGCAGCACCAGCATGATACAGCGCAAGTTCAGCATCGGCTACAACCGCGCCGGACGTCTCATGGATCAGCTTGAGAAGGCAGGCATCGTAGGTCCTGCCAAGGGCAGCAAGCCCCGCGAAGTGCTCTGCGTCAGCGAAGAGCAACTGATGATGATCATCGGCAACCTGGGCTGACAACAGGCTTCCGGACAAAGACAAAGGAACTAAAGACAAAGCAAAAAACACACAGAATCATGATGAAACGCACAATACTCCTCCTCGTCTGCTACCTTTCGCTATTCAGCATCCACTCCTCACTTGCACAGGAAGATGCCATAAAGGTGCTCGACATTGCCGCCGAACGCATCCGGCAGGCCGGCAACGTGAAGATAGAATACCACGCAAGCATCTTCTCCGGAACAACCGAAAGAGCCTCCGCAACAGGCACCATGTGGCTACAGGAAAGCAAGATGAAGCTGGAAGCCGACGGAGTAACGACATGGTACGACGGCAAGACCCGCTGGTGCTACGTGCCAGCCAGCAACGAAGTGAGCATCGACGAACCCTCGCGCAAGGAAATGGCAGCCATGAACCCCTACACCTTCATGGAGATCTACAAGAAGGGCTTCAAGATAAGCGTCAAGGAATCCGTGCTGCGCGGCGCCCCAGTGTACGAAGTCTACCTGAAGGCCAAATATGCCAAGATGGACGTCAAGGAGGTTTACGTCGACATACGCAAGAGCGACTACCAGCCGCTCTGCATCAGAGTAAGAGAGAGTAATGACTGGCAACGCGTCAGCATCACCAACTTCACAGGCAACCTCCGCCTCAACGACTCATTCTTCACCTTCTCCGAAAAAGAACATCCCAACGTTCTCGTCAATGACATGAGGTGAACCATTCCTCGCAACGTGAACCAACAGCAGTCACACGAAATACACGAACCATGAACTCAACGAAACTCCTCATCATTGGCAGCGGCCCCGCAGGCTACACGGCTGCCATCTATGCCGGTCGGGCAAACCTCTCTCCCACCCTGCTCGAAGGGTCACAACCGGGCGGACAGCTCACCATTACCACCGAAGTGGAGAACTTTCCCGGCTATCCGGACGGCATCGATGCCAACGAGTTGATGGACAACATGCGAAGGCAGGCAGAACGCTTCGGGACAAAGATGATCCCTAATGCGGCAACAAGTGTCGACCTCAGCGTCCGTCCCTTTCAGGTTTCACTCAATGACGGAAGCCAGTGGGAAGCTGACAGCATCATCATAGCCACCGGAGCCAGTGCAAAGTATCTCGGCCTCAGCGACGAGCAGACATACATGGGCAGAGGCGTGAGTGCCTGCGCCACATGCGACGGCTTCTTCTATCGCAAGAAGGTCGTAGCCGTAGTCGGAGGCGGTGACACAGCCTGCGAGGAGGCATCCTATCTGGCAGGACTTGCCGCAAAGGTCTATCTCATCGTGCGCAAGCCCTTCCTTCGTGCCAGCAAAATCATGCAGGAACGCGTACTCGGCAACGAAAAGATAGAGGTACTCTTCGAGACGAACACACTCGGACTTTATGGGAAAGACGGTGTGGAGGGCGCACATCTTGTATATAGGAAAGGTGAAAGTGACGAACGGCAGTACGATCTTCCCATCGATGGCTTCTTCCTTGCCATCGGACATCATCCTAACAGCGAACTTTTCTCCCCCTGGCTTCAGACAGATGCAGAGGGCTACATTGTCTGTGAGGGCGACTCGCCCCGCACCTCCATACCGGGAGTCTTCGTAGCAGGCGACGTAGCAGACCCGCACTATCGTCAGGCAGTCATCGCCGCAGGCAGCGGCGCAAAGGCAGCAATGGAAGCAGAGAAGTATCTTACTACATGAATCGCATGTACACAGGA
>JAFLUV010000087.1:4534-5738 GCA_022508635.1 Prevotellaceae bacterium | reverse complement strand
AAAATTATCATTTTCAAAGCTGAGTCCTCTTGGTATGGTAAAATCAAAGAAAAGGAAGGTATTTGGCCACAACTATGAAACAAGTAAAATACAGCTATTGTGTTGATACAACTGGTCATCTCATCAACATCAAAGATATGAGCAGTGCGACTAGACACGACCGTAAGTTAATGTGTTTGGAGTGTGGTGAGGAAATGGTCGCCAATCTCGGGACTAAGAAGGCTTGGTATTTTTCGCATAAGGCAGATAAAGCCTGTGATGGAGAGTCATACCTTCATAAGCTGGCAAAGCGTAGAATCCGTGAAAAATTCATGTCGGACGGAAATTTCCCAATCACTTTTGTTCGGAATGTGCCCTGCCAAGAGTTTAAACAATGCCCCTACCGTGACGAATTTGAGTGTTTTGAACGGGATGTAAATATCCCGAGTGACTTGAAAATATGGAATGGAAATGTACTTTATGACACATGTCAGGAGGAAGTCAGACAAGGAGAGTTCCAACCAGACTTATTGCTTACATGTTCAACAAAGCCTGAAAGGGAACCAATATTTATTGAAGTCTATAAGACCCATCAATCAGAGGAATCAAAAGTGGCATCTAACTACAAAATTATAGAGACCACAAAGATAAAGACTGAGGCAGATATCGATGATATCATTGACAGAGGATTTGTCGAAGGACAGAACTGCCATACATACAAATTCTTTCCAAGGCTACCTTCTATTAGAAAAAAGGACATGCCTATTGATAGGTTTATTCTATGGAAGAATGGAGCGGCCACTGTATACCGGTCAATAGATTATAAAGTCTATTGTGACAAGCTTAACCAGAAGGTTGAAAGGAACTCTGTCAGAGAGTTGAACTTGAACACGAAGAGATGCATTGATATCTACGAAGACCTTATTGCAAAGAAACAGCTTAATTCCTATCAGATAGGCCTTATCTATCTTGTTAAGAAAGGTATGGATATAAAGAATTGCATTTTATGTAAGTACAACAAGTTCAATAGCTTTTATGAGGATTACATTTGTATCCTGTACAAAGATTTATTGGGAGCACAATCTCCAAAGCCGAAACAATCAATGGCTAACACATGTCCAAGATATGAGTTGAACCAGGAGTTGATGAGCTATCCTCTTTTAGAACAGGAAGTTTCGGAAGTTCCTATGTAATGACGGAATACAGGACTTATATTGTATTAGAA
>JAFLUV010000087.1:0-4434 GCA_022508635.1 Prevotellaceae bacterium | reverse complement strand
CGATAAACAATGACTTCCTACAAGCTCTATAAGCTCATTAGACATAACGCCTGTCTCCAGGAGGAGCGGCATCCGATGCTCGACAAGAACCGCTTCATGAAGCTGCTCATGGGTTTCATGTGGCTCTACTATGCAGCCATCCTCCTCTTCATGGGTGTAGGGATGGCAGTCGGAATGAAGCACAGCTATAACGGTGTCGCCGCCTTCCATGTCTTCGACGGAGGCTTGCCCTGCCTGCTCCTTGTTGACTTCTGGTGTCGTTTCATACTTCAGGAGACACCGGCACAGCGTGCACAGCCATACGCCCTGCTGCCCATACGCCGTTCCTTCCTGATGCATACCTACCTCATTCGCTCCGGCCTTGCCTGGGGCAACCTCTACTGGTGGTTCCTGCTCGTGCCGTTCGGACTCATTTCCATTGCCGTTCCTTTGGGATGGGGTGCATTCATCGGATGGCTGTTCGGCTGGTGGCTGCTCTGCATAGCCAACGGCTTCTTCTACCTCTTCTGCAGGGCACTCATCTTGAAGCACCTGGCCTGGGTACTGCTGCCCGTTGCCATTCACGGCGCGCTGCTTGCCATCATGTTTGTTCCCGACAAGAACATGCTCGACATGCCCTGCACACTGTTGATGTACGACTTCCTTCAATGGAAGTTCCTTCCTTTCCTCTGTACCGGCATTCTCATCGCACTCCTGTATCTGGCGAACTTCCGTCTGCAAACGGGCATGGTACACGCAGAAATCGGGAAGAAGGAGGATGTGAAGATAAAGGACACCACACGGCTTAACTTCCTGAACCGCTACGGCAAGCTCGGCGAATACCTCAAGCTCGAAGTCAAGCAGCGGATGCGCAACAAGACGGTCAGGATGAGTTTCCTCGTAGGCATCGGCATTATGATAATGTTCAGCGCTATCATGTACTTCAGCGATGTCTACGACAACAGCTACATGCGCTCGTTCATCTGCCTCTACGACTACATCATATTAGGCATGACGACGCTCGTGACGATTATGTGCTACGAGGGCAACTACATTGACGGGCTGATGAGCCGTCGCGAGAGCATCCTGCAACTGCTTCATGCCAAGTACTACTTCAACGTCCTGCTACTGTTCATCCCGCCTGTCCTCATGCTCCCGCTTATGGTTATCGGCAAGATGTCCGTTTGGATGAATGCCGGCTACTTCTTCTTCACGGCAGGCGTACTCTATCCGCTCCTCTTCCAGATGGCAGCATACAACGACAACACCTTGCCGATGAATGCGAAGATAACGAACAAGCAGGGCAACACATCACAGCAGATACTCAGCATGCTTGTCCTCTTCATTCCGGTCGGCCTGGAGAGAGTGGTCACCCTTATGCTCGGCGAGCCATGGGGATACGTGCTCCTTGCCCTGCTCGGCTTAGCAGGCATCGCAACGCACCGGTACTGGATTCGCAATGTATACAAGCGCTTCATGGCACGGCGACATAAGAACATGGAAGGCTTCCGGGCATCGCGGAATTCATAGACAGGGAGGTGAACGACGAGCCATGCTTCAGGACAAGGCGGGCAAACGGACGAATGACAAATGACGAAAGTATAATTACAGAAAGATGGAAATCAAGATAAAAGACCTCAAGAAGACCTTCGGCGAGAAAGTTGCCGTTGACGTTCCAGAACTGACAATCCACAGCGGTGAGCTGCTTGGACTGGTGGGCAACAATGGTGCCGGCAAGAGTACGCTCTTCCGTCTCATCCTCGACCTCATCAAGGCCGACTGCGGTTCCGTCCGCATGGCAGGCAAGTTCAAGGACAGCGACATCGACGTCAATGTTGCCGAGACGGAAGACTGGAAGGACTGGACAGGAGCCTTTGTCGACGAGGGCTTCCTCATTGACTACCTCACGCCCGACGAATACTTCCAGTTCATTGCCCGCCTGACCGACACCAGCGACGAGCAGCTGCAGGACTTCCTTGCCCGGTACAGGCACTTCATGGCGGGCGAGCTCGAAGGGCAGAAGAAGCTCATACGCACGCTCAGTGCAGGCAACAAGCAGAAGGTGGGCATCATGGCTGCAATGCTGCTCCGACCGCAGGTGCTCATCCTCGACGAGCCCTTCAACTTCCTTGACCCCAGCAGCCAGAATGCCATCAAGCACCTGCTGCAGAAATACAACGAGGAGACAGGCTCGACCATCCTCGTGAGCAGCCACAACCTGCAACACACCGTCGACATCTCCACTCGCATCGTGCTTCTGGAAGACGGCAGGATTATCCACGACATCAACAACAAGGACAGGCAGGCACAGACCTTCCTTGAAGACTACTTCGAGATAAATGAATAACAGTTCTAATCCTATTCCTATGAAGAAAATTCTCCTGACCCTTGCCTGCGTGCTCATGCAGGCAAGCGCTTCGGCACAATTCGGCCTACGCATCCTGAACCATCTCTCCGTCGGTGCAGAGATAGGGACTCCCGGCTGGGGCGTAGACGTTGCCGTGCCCTTCACGCCGTTCTTCGACGTACAGGCCGGCTTCACCATGCTGCCCAAGTTCTCGCTCAGCCCATCACTGAAGATGAGCGACGTCACCTATGCCGACGGGCAAACGCTGTCGATGAGCTCGGTAGGCATGAGCGGACACCCGACGATGAAGGAGGGCAAGCTGCTCGTCAACTTCATGCCGCTGACCCTCCTGAGCGGGTTCCACATCACCGCAGGCATATACATCGGCTCGGGCAATATCATCGAGATGCGCAACGACGACCCGCTGACGGAACTCGCGGCAGCCAACCAGGCCATCGATGCCTACAACGAACGCCACCCCGACGCAGCGCAGGAGCACATCGGACTGAAGCTAGGGCACTATCTGCTCGAGCCGGACCAGGACGGCAACATCGTGGCCCGGGCTTGCGTGAACAAGGTGAAGCCCTATGTCGGCATCGGCTTCGGAAGGGCAGTGCCCAAGGGAAGAATAGGCCTCAAGGTCGACCTGGGCTGCATCATCTGGGGCAAGCCCTCGGTCTACTGCAACGACGTCATGGTGTCGACCACCGACATCGGAGACCTGAGCGGCGGCCTGACGAAGGTCATCAGCAAGATGCCCGTCTACCCCGTCCTCAACGTCCGCCTCTGCGGCAGGATATTCTAAGCACACGGTACACCAAAGCCTGACAAACACCATGAAAAGCATCCCTCGCGGCATACCCTGCCTGACGGTCATCATCCTCTTCTTCGGCTACCTGTCCTCAGTGATGGGCTTCACCAACATGCTCAACACCATCATGCGGACGGCCCACGACCTCCTGCTCAACACCGTCTTCTACCTCATGGCCATGTGCGTGCTGACGGCAGCCCTGAGCCGCATCTGCTGCGTCTTCGGCGTAGTCGACCTGCTGCAGCGCATGCTCAAGCCCGTCCTGCGCCCGCTCTACAGCCTGCCGGGCGTCTCCTCGGCAGGCGCGCTGATGACGTTCCTCAGCGACAAGCCCGCCATCATCTCCGTAGCAAAGAACCCGCAGTTCGCCCGATACTTCAAGCGCTACCAGCACATCAGCCTCGTCAACTTCGCAGGCTGCTATGCCATGGGGCTGCTCGTCATCATCTTCATGCTGGGCCACGGCTTCTACACCGAGCCGCTCTACGGCCTTGCGGGAGCCGTCTGCGGCAGCATCATCGCCACCCGCCTCATGCAGCGCCTCGTACTGAAGGAGCACCCGGAATACCTCGACGAGGACGTCGTGGCAGACCGTCCGCAGGAGACGACGGCCGACGGCCGGCCGGTGAAGGTTCCCTACGAGACGCACCCCGACGAGCCCGGGCAGACGCTCTTCATCCGCATCCTCGATGCCCTGCTCGACGGCGGCAAGGCAGGCGTCGAAGTCGGGCTGGCCATCATCCCCGGCGTACTCATCATCTCCACCCTCGTCATGATGCTCACCTTCAGCGGCGTCCCCTCGCCCGACGGCAGCGGCATCACCTACACGGGCGAAGCCTATCAGGGCACGGCACTGCTGCCCTACCTGGCAGGGAAGATGAGCTTCCTCCTCGACTGGCTCTTCGGCTTCAAGGCCAGCCAGCTCGTAGCCTTCCCCATCACAGCCCTCGGCACGGTCGGTGCCGCCCTCGGCCTCATCCCCGAGATGATGAGCAAGGGCATCGTCGACGGCAACGCCATAGCCGTCTTCACCGCAATGGGCATGTGCTGGAGCGGCTTCCTCAGCGCCGACGCCGCCACCCTCGACTCGCTCGGCTACCGCCACTTCATCTCCCGCTCCTTCGCCTGCACCTTCGTCGGAGGCATCGCAGCCGGCATCATCACCCACTGGCTCTACTTCATCGTCACCTATCTCCTCGGCAGCCTCTGCTGAGGCACATAGCCCTCAATAACCCCCCAACGGGGCATTTCGGCATCATTAACCATAGTGTTTCTGCTATGTTAATAAATGTCAAAT